>JAPLGJ010000018.1 GCA_026390215.1 Caldisericota bacterium | reverse complement strand
CATCTGGAAACTCGGAACGACAGTAGACCTGGCAACGACCCCCCAGTTGGGATGTGCCATGAAAGCGCTGATGACATAAGTCAGAAACAGGACACAGAACACAAGCAGAACCTTCTCCACGGCGCGATATGAACCCTTGACGACCAGAAGCCATACGAAAAATGCTACGGCTGGAATGGCGATGAAACGGTTCAGACCCAGGATCGAGCTGGCTCCAGCTACGCCAGCAAATTCTCCCATGGTATTGGCGAGATTGGTGAACACGAGCAGGACCATGACCACCATGGTCAGGCGAATGCCAAACCGTTCACGGATCAGGTCTGCCAGCCCCTTGCCCGTGACAACTCCCATGCGAGCGCTCATCTCCTGGATCATGGCCAGCGTAAACGTAATCAGCAGGAGCATCCACAACATGGAGTACCCGAACCTGGCACCGATGACGCTGTACGTAGTGATGCCTCCGGCATCGTTGTCGACATTGCCCGTAATGATGCCGGGTCCAAGGATAGCGAGCATGATGGGTAGTGTCAGCGCGAAACGCCGAACCCTGCCCCTGATGCGTTCCCAGATCCGTGCCATGGCCCAGGACTAATCCATCGCCTGGTCGATGACGTCGTCGACCGTAACAATGCCCTGCAGGACGCCCTCGTGGTCAACGACCGGCAGCGCAAGGTAGTTGTACTTGCCGATGATCTCAGCCACTTTGCCCTTCGGATCGTCCACGAACACTGAGACGGTTCGCTTCTGCATGATGTCGGCTACGACCGTGCCGGGCTGCGCGACAATCAGCGCACGCAGCGACAGGATCCCCGCCAGATGCCCGTCATCGTCGGTGACGTACAGGTAATAGATGGTCTCCGTATCTGGAGCCTCCCGACGCAGAAGCCCGATGACCTGCTCGGCCGACATTTCCTGCCTGATCTCGAGATAGTCGTTGGTCATGAGGCCACCGGCAGTATCCTCATCATAAGCCAGCAGCTCGCGAACGTCCGCACGTTCTTCGGGCTCCATTTCCTGAAGCATCGCCTCTTGCGTTTCAGCCCGCGTGTCCTGCAGGATGTCCGCAGCGTCATCTGGGTCCATCTCCTCGAGAATGTCAGCGGCGCGGGCCACGCCAAGACGTTCGAGGATGGTGACCTTGACCTTGTCGTCCTCCAGTTCAGCGAGTGTATCGGCCGCCAGCTCGTCGTTGAGCGCTTTGAACAAAGCGTCGCGTTCATTGAAATCCAGGTCGTCCACGACATCCGCCAAGTCCGAAGGGTGCAGTTTCGAGAGCTCTTTCCAGGTCGCCCTCACCTGCACGCTGCGAACGTCGCGCCCAAGAGGCTCGACAAAACTCCACGGAATCGAGTTCTCGCCAATCTTGTGATGACGCCCCCGCTCGACGACATGGATGAGCCATGCGAACCCGGCCCTGCGCATGAAGCTCCGGAACCCGGCATCAGCCGCTATGACACGCAGCTGCCCGTGGCTTTCCGCCAGCTCGATGTCGTTCACACGCACGACCTTGGCACCATGGATATCGACAATCTGTTTGTCGAGAACATGGTTGAGCAGCAGCATGGACGTGTCTTCCAGCTTAAAGTTGGGCTGAAGTTCTGCATCGGCGAGTTTGAGGGTGCACTCGGTGATGCCCAGGCCGCGCACGTTATGCCATGCCACACGCGTCAAGCCGCGCCGGGTCGTGACGAGAACAGCCATGACGGCCGGAAACTTCTCGCCGGTGGCCACTTCAAGGTCAGCTATCGAGCCGACGACGGCCTGCTTTCGATCCAGAACGCGCATGCCAAGAATGTTGCTGAGGTAGAACATCCGCGCCTCCTGGGGCGAGAGAATAGTACGGCGCCTGTATGCTATGCACGATGGCTTGTGCTGTCAAGCACGCGCGTCAAGGCGCGTCAATCACTCCGATGAGCGCGGCGCAGACTACCTACGGACGGTCGTCAACCTCAACTGCGGAGACAGATGATATCGCTTCCTCGCCGAGCAGCAGAGTCTCAGGAACAGACACATGCCCGATGACGTTCTTGCGCCAGTCCACCGTGAACACAAGAATGAGCGAAAGCAGGCCTGCCACAACGTTGCTGACGGTCATACCGATCCAGACACCACGTGATCCCAGGTTCAGGGCCATGGCGAAGAACCATGCCAGCGGCACGCGCAAACCCCACAGCCGGACCAAATCCAGGATCATGTTTGGAACATTGTGCCCTGAGCCCATAAACGCCGACTGGACACCCATCATGAGCCCAAAGAACGGGTTGGCCCAGAGGAAGATGGACATGAAGAGGACTCCTTCGGCGATAATCTCCGGATGACTCGGAATGAACGCTCGGAACACCAGAGGCGTGATAAGGCGCAGGAGAACGCTTGCGATCGCCATCAGGCCGACGATCGCGGTCGTCCCCTGCCGCACCACGGCCGTGGCCCGTTCCTTCATGCCGGCCCCCAGCGCTTGTCCCACCATCGTGGCGATGCCCACGCCCGCTCCGTCGTTGATGAGGGAGGTAATGCTGAACATCCTGTCCCCGATCCCGTACGCCGACAGCGCTACCGTGGCGTTGGGCACGCGGCCGATAATGCCTGTCAGGACAATGAATCCAAAGGATGTACCAGACCCACCCACCGCTGCGGGAAGGCCAATGCGGAGGATGCGCCTGACCCAGGCAATCTCGGGCCGCAGGTCGCCCCAGACCACTCTCAATCTGCGCCTCCCCGTCATGAGGACCCACAGCGAGATGACGGCGGCCAAGACCTGACACAGGATCGTCGCAAGGGCGGCACCGGCAACGCCCATGCGGGCGAAGGGACCCCATCCGAAGATCATGAATGGGTCCAGAAGTACGTTCAGGCCGACTGTGACCGCATTGATGACCATTGGCGTCACGGTATCTCCATAAGCATTCATAATCTCCGCGTACGTGGCTGACACGAAGATGGCGGGCATGCCGATGAAGATGATGCGCGTGTAGCTGATCGCATTCGCTGAAATGGCCCGGTCTGGAGTCAATATGGGGAGCAGGATTGGCGACAGCACGACGCCGATGACAGCCACGGCAAATCCGAGCAGGATCGCCAGAGACATGGTCTGGCCGGCCGCCTTCTCCGCGTCGGCCTCGTTGTGCGCTCCCCTGAACTGGGAAACGAGGGCGAGACCCGCGGACCCGAATCCGAACGCAAATGCCACGAGGAACCAGACGACCGGTCCGGCAATCTGGAGGCCGGCGACTGCTGCCGCATTCTCGGCTTTTGGAAGGTGTCCGACCCAGAACGTGTCGGTCATGTTGTACACCATGTTGAGCAGAGAACTAACCATCACGGGCCAGGACAGCCGGAATATGGTCATGACGACTGGACCGTGAAGGATCTCCTCGCGCGTGGGCATTCTGGACCGATCGCTCATGTTCTTCTCCTAGGTCTGAGATTCAGCCGGGACGGCGAACACGTCGGCGGTTTCTCCCCCAAATGCTTCGCCTGCAGCAGACGGAGAGTGTTCGATCACCTTGTGGTGCCAGTCGACGGTCGTCAGGAACACAAGAGCGAGTATAGCCGCAAGGACGTTGCTTACCAGCATACCCGTCCAGATGCCACGCGATCCCATGTGCAGGGCAAACCCAAAAACCAATGACAGCGGAACGCGAAGGCCCCAGAGACGTACAAGCTGCATGATCATCGGCGGCGTATTGTGCCCCGAACCCTGGAACGCCGACTGGACACCGTTGACGATGCCGAAGAAGGGAATGGATGGCAGAAACAGGGACATGAACAGGATGCCCTCGCTGATGATGGCCGGCTGCGTCGGAATGAAGGCCCTGAACAACCATGGCGTGAGGGCCCACAGAATGGCCCCTTCAGCTACAAGTACCCCAAACATCAGCGCCGTCCCGGTCCATACGACACTGTTGGCTCGTTTCCGCAGGTCCCCGCCCAACGCATGACCAACCATCGTCGAGATCGAAAGCGACAGGCCATCGATGGCAATGAAACAGACCCTGATGAAGCGGTCACCGATGCCATATGCAGAGAGTGCTACCGTTGCGTTGGGCACGCGGCCGATGATCCCTGTCAGAACCAGAAACCCGAATGACGTCCCGGAGACACCGATAGAGGAAGGGAGGCCGATCTTGAGAATACGCCTGTACCAGAACCAGTCCGGCAGAAGGTCGCGCCAGCTGACACGGAGACCATGTCTCCCCTTGAACAGGATGACCAGCGAGATGATTGCGGCGATGGCCTGGCAGATGATGGTGGCCACCGCAGCCCCAGCAACCGTCATGCGCGCGAAGGGCCCCCACCCGAAGATCAGGAATGGATCCAACACGATGTTCAGGAGAACGGTCGCCAGGCTCACAAGCATGGGCGTAATCGTATCTCCGTAAGCTGCCATGACCTGGGCGTATGCTACGGCGACGAACTCAAAGGGCATGCCTATGAAGATGATGCGTGTGTAGATCGTTCCGGCGCGAACGACAGCAGAGTCATTGGTGAGGAGTCTCAGCAGGGTAGGCGAGAAGACGACGCCTGTCACCATGATGAAGAGCCCGAAGACAATCGACAGAGAAAGCGTCTTGGCTGCTGCCGTGTTCGCTTCCTCCTTCCGATGGGCACCCATGTACTGAGACACGAGCGCCAGCCCTCCCGAGTTGAACCCGAAGGCAAATGCCATGAGGAAGAAAATGACTGGACCTGCTATCTGGAGCCCGGCGACAGCGGAGGCATTCTCGGACGCAGGCAAATGGCCCACCCAGAAGGTATCGGCCATGTTGTACAGGTAGTGCAGCAGGCTGGCAATCATCAGCGGCCATGCCAGTCTGAACATGGTCAGGACGATGGGTCCTTCGAGTATCTCTTTTCTTGATGCAGTCCTTGCCACAGTCTCCTCCAGACGGCGGGGGCACGAACCCACACCTGCTTCAGACGCCTAGTAGTATACCCTCATTCGTACTACGAACAAGAAACGGAACGGACCCCATAAACCGAAGAGAGGCGCCGTATGGCGCCCCCCATGGTCAACTCAGTCTCGACCCACGCTAGTGGTTGTAGGGACCGCTCTTGCTGCCCCTGTGATCGCGCGGATCACCGTGCCCACCACTGGGGCGGTGCACTGAACCGGGGCTTCCACTTGGTCTCGCGGCACCGAAACTTCCACCACGCTTGTCGCTCTGAGGACGCCCATCTCCGCTTGAAGAACGACCAGCAGAACCGGGGCGAGGTCCCCCACGATGCTCGTTCG
>JAPLGJ010000197.1 GCA_026390215.1 Caldisericota bacterium | reverse complement strand
TGCAGTCGGCCTTCCGGCTGTTCGGGAGATGCTGGAGGCTGGCATTCAGGTCGGCATCGGGACGGATGGCTATGTGGCGAACATGTTTGAGGAGTTCCGGAATACCCTTGTGGGGCTCAGGCACCGATACGAGGATCCGGCCGGTTTCTGGACTCAGGTGCAGAAAGCTCAGATCGAGACGAATGCCGACATCGTGTCGCGGTGTACCGGGCGCACGGTGGGTCGGCTGGAAGCAGGGGCGGCTGCGGACTTCATGCTTGTCGACTACACGAGTCCTACTCCGTTGACCTTGGAGAATGCTTTTGGCCACATGTTTTTTGGCATGTCGGCAGACCTGGTCGACACGGTCGTTGTCGACGGAAGTGTTGCTGTCAAGGGACACCGGGTCCTGGGCGTAGACAGAGAGGGCCTCGAACGAGAGTCGCGGAAGGTCGCAAAAGCTGTCTGGGAGGCGTTTGACCGGCTGTCCTAGTGTCCAGCGGGTATCTTGACAGAAATGTACTTGACATAGGAGAGTGCGGAAAGGGTCTGAACCCTTGTTTCTGCATTGCATTTCCTCTGTTCCATGATACCATATAGTAGTCAGAAAACAGGAGGAATGCGCATGCAGGATTCCCAGTACACCGCAAGAGACATCAAAGTACTTGAAGGCTTGGAACATGTTCGAACCAGACCTTCAATGTATATAGGGTCGACCGACTCACGGGGCCTGCATCATCTGGTGCAGGAAGTCGTGGATAACGCCATCGATGAATCCATGGCTGGCTTCTGCACCAAAATTGACGTTGGGCTCAGCGCAGACCACAAAACCGTCGACGTGCACGACAACGGCCGCGGCATACCAACCGACATGCACCCCGTCCTGGGGATATCGGGTGTCGAGGTGGCTTTGACACGTCTCAATGCAGGTGGCAAGTTCGACAAGAAGAGCTATCACGTTTCCGGTGGCTTGCATGGCGTCGGTGTCTCTGTCGTCAATGCTCTCTCGAACCGCCTCTACGTCGAGGTGACGCAGTGGGGAAAGGTGTACCAGGAGGAGTTCAGTCGTGGCAAGCCCATGTACCACCTCCGCGTCAAGGAGGAAGGGATTTCCGCGGGTGTCTCGGGCACGTACGTGAGCTTCACTCCAGACGAAGAGATTTTTGGTGAGTATGTTTTGCTTTCCTCAACTCCGGGCTGGAAATCGATTTCGTCGACCACGCAACGGAAGAGGTCCAAGTCTTCAAGTATGACAAGGGGCTCATTGCGTTCGTGCGATACATGAACGAAGGGAGTGAGGTCGTGCCGCCGGATCCGGTTCACTTCGTGCGAGATACGGAAGGTCTCTTTCTCGAGGTTGCCTTCCAGTACAACTCCGGCTACAACGACCAGATGATCTCCTACGTCAACAACATCAACACGGTGGACGGTGGCGTCCACGAGCTGGCCTTCAAGACCGCTTACACCCGCCTGTTCAACGCCAAGGCTCGGCAGATCAAGCTGATCAAGCCCGAGGACAGTCTGGGTGGCGAGGACATCCGTGAGGGTCTGGTGGTCATCATCAACCTTCGCATCGCTGACCCGCAGTTTGAGGGCCAGACCAAGACACGGCTCGGGAATGCTGATCTCAAGGGGCCCATGGAGGCCGCGGTTGAGGAAGAGGTGGAACTGTACCTCGACAAGCATATCGATGAGTTCAAGGCGATGGCCAACAAGGCTGTCAGTGCGAAGCTTGCGCGTGAAGCGGCGCGCAAGGCGCGTGATCTCGTCCGCCGCAAAACCGAGCTGGATGGCGGGCGCTTGCCGGGCAAACTTGCAGACTGCTCGTCCCAAGACCCGGCTGAATCAGAGCTCTACATTGTCGAGGGTGACTCCGCAGGCGGCAGCGCCAAGCAGGGGCGAAATCGGCGTACCCAGGCGATACTGCCACTGAGAGGCAAGATTCTGAACGTGGAGAAGGTCGGTATCCACCGGGCCCTCGAGAATGAGGAGATCAAGGCTCTCATCACTTCCATCGGTACGGGGGTCATGGACGATATCAAGCTCGAGAAGCTGCGATATCACAAGATCGTCATCATGACGGATGCCGACGTTGATGGAGCGCATATCCGAACACTGCTGCTCACGTTCTTCTACCGCTACATGCGCCCGCTCGTCGTCAACCGGAACATCTACTTTGCACAGCCTCCGCTCTTTGCTGTCCTCGACGGCAAGACGACGCGCTATGCGTTCTCCGAGGACGAACTCCGGACTCTGCTGTCGCAAACGAAGGGGAAGCCTGA
>JAPLGJ010000009.1 GCA_026390215.1 Caldisericota bacterium | reverse complement strand
TCCAATCCAGAGCGAGAGAGCGTGGGTTCCCATCATAATGTCGACTCTGCCTTTGCCGTCCTTTGCGTCGAAGGTGATCGTCCCACCGATAGCCTCGACGATAGCGCGTATGGGAACCAGCGTCCTGCCGCCCATGATCATCGGAGCAGCGTCCAGAGGAGGCCGCGCGACACCGTTCACGATCATGGTCGTGCTGCCTATCACCAGACTCACTGTGGTCGCCGCGGGCTTTGCGAGCCGATACGTCGTGAATACTCCACCATTGGTCAGGCCGACATAGACGACGCGGTCGGTACTGAAGGAGGGAGAGATGTCCAGGGCGTTGCCCCAGTACTTGCCGCTCACCAGCGGAATGCCGCCACTCATACTGCCGAAGACCAGTCCGCGGTTTGTCGTCACGTCCAGGCCACCGCTCCACGAAACGGCCAGCACGGTACCGTCGGACTCGTACGCGTCGCTAAGACGGAGGGCATCGTACCAGATGTAGCTGGCAACCTGTGTCCAGCTGATACCCTTGTTCGTGGACCTGTAGACACCGGCCTCTCTGGTACTCCCGGTCCCATAGTCCGTGCACATGTAGACTGTGCCATCCGTCGCAAAGCCGGGTGAAATCCTCAGGTCCTTCATTGCGTAGGCGGGAAGTCCGCTCCCTGCGAGATAGCCGAACGATGCACCTCCATCTGTGCTCTGGTACATACGTCCCGAGTGCGTCCCGACCAACAGCGTGTGATCGGCGGCAAAAGCGGGAGACGCTGCGACACAATCGACGACCGTATCGGCAAGATCCGGTCCCGCGGTGAGTGGTACAGTCTGTGCCAGGGTCGCGAAGGAGTCCGTTGTCCGCCACAATCCCTCGCCTTCCACGGCAACGAAAGCCACTCCGGACACACGATAGTCAGGAGCGAAGGCGACCCATGGAACGGCGCGTCCTGCGAATTCTCCCGCAGCGTTCCAGCTTGTCCCCTTGTCCCGCGAGACGAAGAGACCCCCGCCGTCCGTTCCTGCAGCCACGGTCCCGTCAGTCCCATACGCAGGAGAAACCGCCACCTGGATGACGCTGAGGTCAGTGAGGCCGTCATTGCAGTAGGATACGGTCTGCCCTGCGTCGAATGTGCGCGCAACGCCTTGATAGGCAGTGCCGAAGAACACGGTCGTGTCTATCGCGAACGCCGGCGAAACGGCCACAGCGTTCACGCGCGAGTTGGCGATGCCTGTGCTGCTGTCGGCAAGAGTCTTTCCGCCATCCTTCGAAACCAGCAGGCCGATGCGGCTGGTTCCAGCGAACAGCGTGCCGTCCGTCGCGAATGCCGGACTCGCCGCGAGAGCCGTAATGGCAAAGGACTGCGATGATGGAGACGTCATCGTCGCAGCCGACACAGAACCTGTTGCGGTGTTCACCGTCTGAAGTCCTTTGCCCGATGTACCGACAAACAGTTCGCGCGTCGTGACATAGAGAGGTGAAAACAGGAGAGAGGCAACAGTGCCAGAGTAGCTCCTGGTGAATGTCGCACCGGCATCCGTCGTAACAAACACCCCATCCGCCCCGACTCCGACCGCAAACGTGTGGTCGGTGGCAAATGCAGGCGAAAACGCCAGAGCGTTCCCCGTGTTCTCACTAGGAATGCCGAGAGCTCTTGCCGAAACCCCGCTGTCAGTCGAAATCCAAGCGCCAGCCACATCGGCCGCCGTTTCCACGCCAAACAGGACTATGTGGTCAGTCCTGAATGACGGCGAAACCGCCATCCTCACCACGTTCTGGTTCTTCAGCTCCATGGCACACGCCGACCATGACCGGCCCACGTCCGTACTCACCCAGGCACCACTCAGGTATGTCGACGCAAACACCGTACGGTCTTCCGCCAGGGTCGGCGACGGAACGACAGCGTTGACATAGCCGTCCCCTCCAAGCCCCTTGTTGGAATAGTCGAAACGGACTCCCCCATCATCTGACCGGTACAGGCCGTCCTCTGTGGAGACCAGCGCCAGGCGGTCGTGCACGAAGTCGGGAGAATACACTGCTCCGGTGATGCTCTGGCTATGACTTTGCAGCCCATTCCGGACGACGCTGAACGTGGCTCCGCGGTCGCGGGACACATCGAAGCCGTTACTGGTCCCGACAGCAACAAGGCGGTCATTCGCAAAGGAAGGGGAAACCGCGATACTGCGGATCGACCCTCCATACGGTCCGTTGACCGGGCTGAATTCATACGAGGCTGCGCCGGCCCGCCGTACAACGGGAAGCGCCGAAATCCCAACACTCAGCAGCAGAAGCACACCCAAGAGAACTGGAATAGACTGCTTGATCCGCTTCACGTCGACTCCTCTGTCCCGGCTCGGTTGCTCGTGAGACAAGGGGGGCGCGGAATCAACCGCGCCCCGCCCCCGATCTCTATTGATTTGTGGCGAGAATGCTACTTGCGGATGACCGCCTGAACGTCAATGGCCATCTTCTTGAGACCCTCGGCGACGGTCACCTTGCCAAGGTAGATGTTCTGGAGATTCGTGGAGATCTTGCTGCGTGCATCGTTCCATCCGCCGGTTGGTGGCTCAAGGACAGAACCGCTCAACTGGTCAAGTCCCGCCTTCTTCTCTGGATTCGCTGCATACGCCGCAACCAGGATAGGATCGCTGAGCGAACTCTGGCGCGCCGGCATGTACCCGGTCTCCGCTGCCCAGACAGCCTGCGTATGAGGAGAGGTGAACCACTTGATGTATGCCCAGCCAGCGTCCTTCTGGCGCTGTGTGTACTTGGGGGCATTGCCAAACATGACAACGTTGGTGCCATACAGAGCTGCGGCTTGGCCTGCAGGTCCCGCGGGCAGAGGTGCTTCGCCCAGCTCGAACTTGCCCCCGACAGCCTGTTCGTAGTAGGTGCGACCCGCCACAGAGCCAAACGTCATGGCAGCCTTGCCCACGCCCAGATCAGTCTGGTCGCCATACGCTGTCGTGTAGTGCATGAACTTCTTGGTGTACAGGTCTGCAAACAGCTGTGTTCCTGCCTTGGCGCCATTGTTGTTGGCAAACAGCACGTTGTCGTACGTGTCGCTCAGGACCCTGCCGCCATAGGCATAGACAAGCCCATACCACAGGTCGACAGATGGCGTGTGCGAAGCCCCCCACTGCGTCTGGTCGCCCTTGTCGTCGGTCTTGGTCAGCAGGACGCAGTCATCAGCAAATTCCTGCCACGTGGTCGGCGGATGCGTGATACCCGCTGCCTTGAGCATATCCTTGTTGTAGTAGAGGACGACACTCGACTTGTTGAACGGCATCATGTAGCGTTTTCCGTCAGCCAGTTTCGACGAATTCCACATCGCCGGGAAGAAGTCTGCGATCTCCGCCTTCGACAGGCCGTTGGCCCCATTGATGTAGCTGTCGAATGTGCTGAGGTAGAACCCGGTGGAATACTGGGCTGCCCAGTTCTCATACGCCTGTGCGATGAGGGGGGGGTCCTTGGCGGCAATAGCGCCGATCGTCTTTGTCTGCAGAGTGTTGTAGTTGGCCATCTGCACCAGCTGGACCTCCATGCTGGGGTGGGTCGCGTTGAACTCCTTGGTCAGTCCGGTCAGGGACTCGCCAAGCTTGGCAGCCATGGCTTCCCAGAACGGGACGATGGCCTTGTTTGTCAGCCAATCCATCGAGAACTGGACCGTGACCTTCTTGAGCGCAGCGTCCCATGCAGTTGTCGCCCCCATGGACTCGGCAACGAAACGCACAGGAACGACAGTCTTGCCATTGATGATTGCGGCAGCAGCATCCAGTGCAACGTCATAGTCATTGACCTTGGCAACTGTCTTGTCAATTGTCAGCGCTATCTTGTTGTCCGCCAGCGTGATATTGGCGGTTCTGGTTGCAGCGTCCCAGGCCAGCGTGGCTCCCATGGCCTCAGTGATGAAGCGCAATGGAACCAGGGTTCGGCCATTCTTGATCACGGCGCCCTGCTCGAGCGTCGTGACCTTTCCGTTAACCGTACCCGTGTTCTTGCCAATGTAGACCTCGATCGTCGTTATCGACTCTGCCTTGGCACCCGGAACAGCGGCGAGCACCGAGGTGAATGCGACCAGCAACGCCAGTACAGCAGCCAGCAACCTACGCGTGTTGAGCATACTTCCTCCCCTGGAGAATTGGATGGTACCATGCACCTTCATCAGGACGGCTACCCCTTGATACCGCCCCCGCCAATACCTTCGATAAACTGCCTCTGCACGAAGAAGAACAGAACGACGATGGGGACCGTCGTAAAAACCGATGCTGCTGCCAGCTGAGACCACTGCTGACCATTCTCGCCCAGGAAGGCGTTCAGGGCGACTTCAATCAACTGCTTGTTCTGCGACTGGGTCATAACGGTGGGCCACAGGAATGATGTCCACGAACCCAGGAACGAATTGATCGCGATCGTCACGATCGCCGGCTTCGCGAGCGGAAGGGCGATGCTCCGGAAGTAGCGCAAACGCGACGCGCCGTCGATTTGTGCCGCCTCCCACAATTCCTTGGGCATCGACATGAAATACTGCCGTAGCAGGAAGATACCAAACACGCTTGCCGCGAAGGGGATGATGAGCGCATAGAACTTGTCATACCATCCAAGTGTCCGGATGATGAGGAAGTTTGGGATGAGCGTCGTCGCCGCAGGGATCATCATAACACTGAGGACCAGGCTGAACAGCGCCTCCTTCCCCTTGAAGTTGATGCAGGCGAAGGCAAACGCAGCCAGAGACGACGTCGTCAGGGAAATCAGTGTCGAAGCGACCGCCACAAAGAGCGTATTGCCGAAGTACCGCAGCCAGGGCGCTGCGTTCCAGGCGTCAATGTAGTTCTGGAGCGTCAGGTGTCTGGGCCAAAGCTGGGGTGGAACACTGAAGACTGCGTCCTGCGGCTGCAGAGATGTCACGATCATCCAGTAGAAAGGGAACACCACAAGGATGAAGAGCGCCGCTATGGCAAGATATAGGAGTACCCTGTTGAACCTGTTCCAGAAGATGGACTGCCGCATCGTCGTCATGTCACACCCTCATCCGTAGAAAACCTTGCGCCCCGTGACCTTGCGCTGGAGCATCGTCAGGAGGAAGATGATGACAAACAGCCCGATGGAGACTGCGCCGGCGTAGCCGAAATGCATCTGTCCAAAAGCTTGCTGATACAGGTAGTAGCCTGTCGTCGTCGTCGCGTCGGCGGGTCCCCCCTGTGTCAGGACAGCCACCTGGGTAAACATCTTGAAGGCGCTAATCGTGTAGATGATCACGACGAAGTATGTGGAGGGAGAGATCATGGGCCACGTCACATGCCAGAAGGTCCTCCATCCGCTTGCTCCGTCGATCTGTGCAGCCTCGAGGAGTTCGGTGGGCACCTTGGACAGCGCGGCCATGAAGATGATGACTGCGAACCCGATGTCATGCCACGTCGAGTAGAGGATCATCGCGGGCATCGCCGACGCCGTATCCGTCAACCACCTGCTGACCGGCAGGCCCACGAAGTGCAGTGCAGCGTTGAGCATGCCATAGTCGGGGTTGAAGATGTAGAGCCAGATGATAGATGTGGCGACCAACGGCGTGATATACGGGATGAAGAACCCCATGCGCCAGAACGTCCGCCCCCGGACCTTCGCATTGAGGAGCACGGCAATGAGCAGCGAGATGGCAACCGCGACCGGGACACTACCGATCGTGAAATAGAGTGTCCTCCCCGCTGAACCCCAGAAGTCGCCCGATGTGAGCAGCTGCCGGAAATTGCCAAGGCCCACGAAGTCCATCTGACCCACAAGATTGGTGTCAAACAGACTGAGGCCAACAACGATGAATGCCGGAAGGAAGGTGAAGACCAGAAGCACCAGTATCGAAGGAAGAGTAAAGAGCCAGCCTGCGACGTTGTCGCGAATGACCTGCTTCCGTTGTGCCGGCGTACGTTTGTTGTCCATACTGCAAACACCTCGAGACCGCAGTTTCAAGTTCGCAAACAACTTGGCCGGGTGAACCCAGCGGCTCAGTATATCATTCGCAACCTGCAAGTCAAAGAGAGGCGGTGGGCGTTCCTGAGAGCCTTCCCGGTGTCGCCCTGGAGTGACAGAAATCGCGCCTCTGCTATACTTTCCGAAGCAGGATTCACCCTGCAGAAAGGGGGCGGCAAATTGACACAGCACTTCGTTGAGCTCACGGCACCGACGAGGCTCATGGCCAAGGTTGCATTTGCCTGCTCGGCCGGCGTCGCCGGAGACGTTGTTCTTGTCCTTCCCAGAACGCCGGCCGAGGAAATCGGCCGTGTCCACCGACTGTTAGCGGCAGCTCGCAAGGCTCTTGGGGAAACATCGATACCCTTCCAGATCATG
>JAPLGJ010000204.1 GCA_026390215.1 Caldisericota bacterium | reverse complement strand
GGCAACATTGCCTCTGGCAAGAGCATGATCTCCGGCATACTACGGGAGTATGGTGCAGCGGTGCTCGACGCGGACCTGATAGGAAAGAGCATCCTTGCCGAAAACGTCGAAGGGGCGCTTGAGCGGGTGCAAGCCGCCTTTGGCGATTGCATCTTCGATGGAAACCAGCTCAACCGTCACCTCCTCGGCAATCTGGTCTTCGGGCACCCCGATCTCCTGATGAAACTCAACGATATCATGATGCCTATTATGACGCGACTGGTCGCCAACGAAATCACGGTGCTTCACCGAACATCAGCCACCGTGGTCCTCGACGCGGCGATTCTGATCGAGGCCAGCTGGCAGAACCTGGTCGACGAGGTCTGGGTCGTGAGAGCATCGAAGGACGATCAGCTGGAACGCCTCATGACCCGCGATCATCTTTCGCACGACGAAGCCGTCGGCCGCATTGAGGCACAGATGCCTCTGGCTCAGAAACTCCCGTTTGCCGACGTCATCATCGACAACACGATGGATGTCGAGCAGACCCGACAACAAGTGGAGATACTTTGGAAAACGCGCTTACAGAACCACTGAGCTACTCGAGGATATCGACGTACAACGAATGCCCCAAGAAATTCGAGCTCAAGTACGTTCAGAAAATCGAGGAGCCTTTCCACTGGTATTTCAGCTATGGCAAGAGTATCCATGCGGTCCTCGAAAGACTGCTCTCATGCCACCTGGGAGAAGACGGCCAGCTGTATGGCAATAATGCAGCCCTCTTCCCCACTTCTCTTTCCCAGCTTCTGGACGAGAACTGGCTGACGGAGGGGTATACCGACTCCAATGAGGAAGACAGGAAACGGCGTCAGGCACTGCGCGTGCTCACGGCCTTCTTCCCGGTCTTCCAGTCCACCTGGCAACAGGTACTGTATGTGGAACACCTCATCAACACAGAGCTTGACGGTATCCCGTTCACAGGTATCGTGGATCGAATCGACCGAGTCGATGACAGGGTGCTGCGAATCATCGACTACAAGTCCGCGAGGCCCAGAGAAGCGTCGGCACTGACATCTCATCGGTTCCAGGTAGCGCTGTATGCCGCCGCACTGGGTCAGCTGAAGGAGTTTCGGGGCAAGCGGTTCATCCTCCAAACGTACTATCTCCGCGAAAACCTCAAGGCGGAGATAGACGAAGGGGCAGAGAACTGCATAGCGAAGTCTCGAGAGGTTCTGGCAACAACCGCTCATAGGATTCTTCAGGGTGATTTTCGTGGAAAACGGGGCAGCAAGTGCTTCTCCTGCGACTATAGAGGCGTCTGCCCCGTGTTCCGCACCATCTAGTCCCCGCCCGTTCGCAGAACTGCAACGACCCCTGTCCGCGCTTAGCGGAGCAGGGGTCGTTGCACATCTGTCTCAACCAGCCGCTAGATCTTCGACTTCAGCAAGTCTCCCAAGCGATGGACCCCTTCAGTGATGTGCTCTGGATCCACGGCCGAGAAGTTCAGCCGCATATGGCAAGTGTCGTCCCGATGAGGGTAGAAGGCAATGCCCACAACATACGCAACCTTGGCATTGATCGCCTCCCGGAACATCGCCCCGGTGTCGATACTGCCCGGTGCCTTCACCCAAACGAACAGACCGCCCTGAGGGTCAGTCCAGCTGCTGCCGACCGGAAAATACTGTTCAAGAGCGGAGATCATTGCATTCTTCTTCCTGGGATACTCGCGCCGAACGACCTCAACGTAGTCATCCAGCCACCCGCGGCTGACAAACTCATACGCTATGTATTGAGTCATGGCCGGAGAGCAAAGGTCCGCCGCCTGTTTTCCAACGATGATCTTGCTCATGATGTCTTCGCGAGCGACGATCCACCCCAGACGAAGCCCGGGGAAACTGATCTTCGAGAACGTGCGCAGCCCTACGACACGGTC
>JAPLGJ010000125.1 GCA_026390215.1 Caldisericota bacterium | reverse complement strand
GGCAATCGCCGTATCCGCTTTGGCGGCCGGTGTCTTTTCGGCCACGAATGAGTTGGCGAAACTCCTCGGAGAACATGAGTTCACCCTGACGTTTCACCAGGGCAAAGAGACCAACATCCATATTTCGCTCGTAGACCCGCTGATCCTGCTTGCCGTCATATTTGACAACAAGGCACCCATCGGCGCCATCAGATTCTGGGCCAAGAAGATCTCGGGTTCGATCAAGCCGGTCTTCGAGAAGATGACCGCAGGCCCGCGTCAAGAGCCTTCCCAGGACTTGAAGAAGGGACTGCAGGATGAGATCGACAACCTCTTCTAGCGCATTGATCAGAGCTGTCACATGTCTCTGATCGACTTCTCCAAGTCTGAGATCACGTTCAAGGTCGTCTATTATGGCCCGGCAATGAGCGGGAAGACGACGAACCTCAGCTGGATCTTCCGCACGATCCCGGAGAAGGTGAAGGGCCAGTTCACCTCGATTGCGACCGAGACAGAGAGGACGCTGTTCTTCGACTTCTTGCCGGTGGAACTGGGAACCATCAAGGGCTTCAAGATCCGCCTGAGCCTCTATACCGTTCCGGGCCAGGAACTGTACAAGCTGACGCGCAAGTCCGTGCTCAAATCTGTCGACGGTATCGTCTTCGTCGCAGATTCGAATCGCGGTCGGCGAGAGGACAACATCAAGAACCTTGCGGATATGTTCAAGAATCTCGAGGATTACGAGCTGCCGGATACGCCCATCATCTATCAGTTGAACAAGCGGGACACGCCCGCCATCATGCCGGTCAGCCAACTCGTCGATGACCTGCACCTTGAGGGGAAGGCGGTCTACCTTGGCATGGCGAGCAGTGGAGTCTCCGTCATGGAGTGTCTCAAGGGAATTACGCGCGAGGTCGTCAGCAAGATCTGATCAGTCGTACATGGACGAGGGGTGGCGAGATGCGGGGCTCGCGCTCTGCCCTCTCCTCGCTTGCTCAGGCTCCGCCGTCGTCGTCCATGTTCTGCACCCATCCATGGACCAGTCCCGATTGTGACCACGTTTTCATGACGCGGTCGCACTCTGCATCGGTGAGTTTCCGCGAGATGCCCAGTGTACGGTCCAGCGCCTTGTAGGCAGGAAAGTACTGGGTCATGACGCTCACGTATGTCTGCAGTGAGAGCTGACGGGAAACGAAGCCAAAGACCTCCCGAGCCATGCCCGCATGCCGCGGAAGAATGAGGTATCGCACGATGAGTCCTCGCGGAACGTATCTGCCCCGCTCGTCTATGGTGATGTCTCCGACCTGCCGATGCATCTCGATGAGGGCACGTTCGGCGACCCGAACGTAGTCGGAGACTCCCGAAAGTTGCATGGCGACGCCTTCGTCCGTGTATCGAAGGTCGCCCAGGTAAACGTCCACGATTCCATCCAGGAGAGCAAGCGTCGACAGCTCGTCGTAGCTGCTCGTGTTGTACACGATGGGAATGTGCAGCCCCTGCTGGCGCGCGACGAATACTGCTGCCAGCAACTGCGGCACCTGGTGAGAGGGTGTGACAAAGTTGATGTTGTGGGCCCCCTTTGTCTGGAGCTCGACGAGTGCAGCTGCGAGCTGCCCAACCGGCATCTGCGTTCCATGGTGCAGTTGACTCAGTGGATAGTTCTGGCAGTAGCAGCAATTCAAGTTACAGCCGCTGAGGAAGACCGCTCCTGATCCTCTTGTCCCGCTGACGGGCGGTTCCTCGCCACGATGCAGGTTCCAGACGAAGACGTTGGCCTTGAGAGCCGCTCCGCAGGTACCAGCGTCTCCAGCAAGCCTGTGGGCTCCGCACCGCCTGGGACAAAGATCACAGGCTGCCATGCGGCGATACGCCGTCCGGATCCGGGACCGGAACTCTGCGTCCGACAACCGCAGATATGCCCCGTCCAGCTCAGCGACGACCTCCGGACTTGTTGCCGTGTCCTGCGTCGGCGCCGCAACCCCGCCTGAATCTAGAGGAAT
>JAPLGJ010000121.1 GCA_026390215.1 Caldisericota bacterium | reverse complement strand
GTCATCAAGAAAGAAGACATCGACCGCACAGCCTGGCAACAGGTCCTGGTCGAAGCCGACCAGAAACTCTGCTCGGTGTATGCCAAGCTGTTCTACCAGCGCGCACAGGAAGCAGGCAAGGCGCACGACTCGCGCACAGAGGCCGTCTACACGTTCCTCGGCGCCGTCGCTTCGCCTGAGCTCAAGCTCGAGACTCCCTCGCGCGACCCTTTTGTCCCCGCTGCCGATCTGCAGTACTCGCGCACACCGCTCCCAGAAGACTTCTCGGCCGACGAGCTGCGTGTCATCAAACAGCTCATCGAGACTGTCCAGGACGCGGAACTGCGGTCCCGCCTGGCCGACATCCTCTGGGTGCGTCAGGGTGATGCCAGCGTGGCCAGCCTGGCTGTCGACAGCTACCTGAGCAGTGCCCTGCATCTCAAGGACGTCGTCCAGTGGGCAGATGGCTACGATCGCCTGAAGCGTTCCTTCGACATCGCCGTATTCATGGGTAAGGAGACCAAGGCGTACCGCAAGACCATCGACTACCTTCAGAAACAGCTCAGTGAGTTTGGCGTCGAAGAGCCAACGCCCTGGTGGGCCAAGCTCATCAACCTTTTGCTGGACGCCGGCGAAGGCAACGCATCCCGGTTCGCCAGCATCTGCGGGACAAGCGCACAGCGCTGCGAGACCGCTGGACAGTGGGAAGCCGCCCGCCTGTACTGGCAGGTCAAGGCTCGCTGCGAGACCGCGGCTGGGCAGGACAAGAACAAGGAACTGGCTCTCAAGCGCGCCTCCGACACCTATATCAAGCAGGCCGACGTCATACAGTCTGAGGCCCAACCCATCACCGACCACGCGCTGGAACTGATGCGCAGCGCCATGGAATCGCTTGCGAAGGTCCCAGGCAACGAGCAGGCTGTCATCGAGCTCAAGAAGCAGGTGGACGCCCTCGAGCTGAAGCGCAATGATGCTCCCATGAAGAAGCCGTCGCGTATGGATCCGGCCGGCATCACCCAGTGGGCACGTGACCAGGTCAAGAGCAAGGACTTGCGCGGCGCGTTGGTTGCTCTGGCCAATCTGGCCGAAACACCCAAGCCCGCAGAACTCGAAGAGCAGGTCGATGCCAAGACGGGCCGGATGCCGTTCCAGTACCTCATCAGCACCGTCGGCATGGATCAGGAGGGAAAGGCCGCCTCTCACGCTCCCGCCGCCTTCACCGGCGATACCCGCGAGATCCGCACGGCCAAAGAAGCCGAACTGTACCAGGAAGCCGCCCGCAACCGTCAGATCGCCGTGCTCGCGCTGATCGATCCCGCTCGTCGCCAGGTCTTGTCAGAGCATGTCGTTCGACTGGATGACTGGCGTGCCTTCACGACCGACAACCCCTTCATCCCCGTCGGCCGCGAGGAGATCTTCGCCCGCGGCATGGACGCTGGCATGAATGGCGATTTCCTTGTCGCCGTCTCACTGCTGACACCACAAGTCGAAAATGCGGTACGCATCGTCCTGAAGAAGGCCGGCGTCGTCACCAGCAAGATCGACATGCGCAACATCGAGCAGGAACGCGTCCTGGGCGCCCTGCTGGACATGGACGAAGCCGAACGCGTCTTCGGGCGCGACCTCATGTTCGACCTCAGAGGCCTGCTTGTCGAGAAGTTCGGCTCCAACATGCGCAACGAGCTGGCCCACGGCCTTCTGGACCTCGACGATTTCAAGGGTCCTGACGCCGAGTACCTGTGGTGGTGCGCTCTCCGCCTCATGTTCCTTCCATCACTCCAGGGAGTGAAGACCGATCTTTCGCGCCTCCGTCCCGGAACACCCGCCCGTCAGCAGCCTGATCTGATCGACGTGCACGGACGCGTCCACCATCAGGAAAATGGTGCCACCGAACCCACGGAGGCTGCACAACCGGCCATCACCACTCCAACGCCTGCTCCCATTAAGGCCGCCGCGTCCACAACGCCTCAGCGTGCTCCTGAGCGCGACCGTAGCCATGGCAGGGAACGTGGCCGTTTCGAACGCCGCAACCGGGAACAGAGACCAGCAACGACGACTGCTACAGCCGCTCCTGTGACCGAACTGGCACCAACGCCTGTAGTGGCCAAGCCGACACCTGCTCCTGCCGTCCAGACAACGCCCGCTCCGTCCACGACGGCTCAGCGCCCTGCTGTCGAGACGAGAATCACCCCTGTGATACCCCCAGTCTCGACGCCGGCGGCAAGGCCTTCCGGCTCCGCCAGACCCGTCGTCGACTTCCGCGCCGAAGTACGCGCTGCGATGGCAGCTGCAGGTCTGGTAGGTTCCACCGACACCAAGCCCCAGCAGCCACCTGTTGCTGCCTCCACGAAGGAGCGTCCCTCAGGCAAGCCCGGAGCTTCCTCCACCGCGAACCCTGCAGTTACTGCTCCATCCCACAGACGCGACCGCAGGCCATCACGTCCACCGGTGACCGCTGAGACAAGACCCGTCACACAGGCCTCCAGCGTTCCAAAGCCCCAGACCAGGACGGCACCGACAGTCGTCGCGGTGAAGCCTGTCGAGACGAAGGTCCCTGCGAAGAACGCTCCACGTAGCGGTCAGCAGCTGGCGAAGACAGCCCAGCCGCAGCGCGGACCAGCAAGACCGGTCGAGAAGAAACCGGTATCATCGAACAAGGCCCCTGTCGTCAAGGGCGGCAAGGAAGCCCTGAAGGTGACTGCTCCAAAGCCGGGACCAAAGCCAGCTGCACAGGCAACAAAGGCCCCTGCAAAGCTCCAGCGCGGGCAGAAAGCTCCCAGGCCGGGTGCCAATGGCACCAAGTAGTCATCCCCACATCACCTGACTGTTAACCCCGGGACCATGGTCCCGGGGTTCTGTCGTTCTGTCCCCATGAAGGGCACTCTGCGTTCTTTCTAGGACATGGCGATCGACCAGGCCGCGTAGAGAAGCAGGGCCACCAGAACGAGCGAGTAGATGAACTTGATTCTCGGATTGGCGATGAAACGCTGGATGCCCGCGCCCAACAGTGCCCACAACGAAGTAGAACAGAAACTCAGGACCGCAAGCACTGCCGCCGACAAGACGACTGCCAGCCAGTTCTTTGTCAGTGGAGCCAGCAGCGTGGCATACATCGTCAGCCCGAAGAGGATGACTTTGGGGTTGACGAACTGAAGCAGCAGGCCGTCGCGGAACCGGGTGCCGGTCGCCGTGGGGGACGCGTGTGCATGGTCCTCCGGCCGAATGACGGTCCAGGCGATCCAGAGCAGGTACAATACACCAGCGATCTTGAGCACGATCGCCACGCGCCCGTACGCGGATACGAGCAGTTCCGTCACCAAACCAGAGGTCAGCAGAATACAGAAGAACCCCGTGGCAACACCCGTGACGAATCGCAGCGTTCCCCGGTACCCCAGCCGCATCCCCAGTGACGATGACGTGATATTGTTGGGTCCAGGCGTAAAGATGGCAACCAGCGCATAACCGAGCACCGGCAGTAGGTCGACTCCCATCACGCGCATGGCAGGTGCTCCATCGACACGCGGAACGGGTGCAGCTCCGCGGTCATGACACCCGCGAGCACGGCCGGGTCCTCCTCCACGAACGAGCGTGCGGCAGTTTCATCCGCTGCCTCGAAGATCACAACGCCAAATGCTCCATCTGTCGCGGGCCCTGCCAGCCGCACTGTCCCTGCGGCACATGCCCGCTGCAGGCGCACGAAATGTCGATCGATGGCGACGGACTCCTCTTCCGTCGGCGACGCTATCGCCTCGGGCCTGGTCAGTCGTACCATGTAGATCCATGTCGCCACGTCGTTCTCCCTTGTCATGGCTCCTCCTCTTGTGACAGTGTAGCAGCAAAGCGGGTCTGTCCACATATTGCCAGGGACATGGGTTCCTGCCTTCGCCAAGAACACCCCTCCGATTGAACAGAAATCGTCAGGGGAAAGCACCCCTCAGAAGTGCCCCTCAAGAGCGCCCCTCGTATTGGACTGACATACTCGGGGGCATGGGGGAAAAGTGCTTGGGGCATTGAACTGAAGTGCTCGGGGGGGAACGACGAACCAGGAGTGGCGGCTCAGGAGACAGCAGCTGGAGTTGCGATCCCCTTGAATTGCGACATGTACAGGTTGTAGTAGAACCCGTGCTGTGCCAGCAGTGACGCGTGCGTCCCCTGCTCGATGATGCGTCCGCCGTCGATGACCAGGACCTGGTCGGCGGTGCGGATGGTGCTCAGGCGGTGCGCGATGACGAAGCTGGTACGCCCCTGCATGAGGTTCAGCAGGGCCTGCTGGATGTGGATTTCGGTACGGGTATCGACGGATGACGTGGCCTCGTCGAGGACGAGGATGCGGGGGTCGGCGAGGATCGCACGCGCGATGGTCAGCAGTTGGCGCTGTCCCTGACTAAGGTCACTGCCCCTCTCGGCGAGGACCGTATCGTATCCCTGCGGAAGGCGGCGGATGAACTGGTCGGCGTTGGCAAGCGTCGCTGCCGCTACGATGTCCTCATCCGTCGCGTCGAGGCGCCCGTAGCGGAGGTTCTCCTTCACGCTCGCGGAGAACAGGAACCCGTCCTGAAGCACGATGCCCAGCTGGCGGCGCAGGCTGTCCACCTGGACGTCGCTGATGTCGGTGCCGTCGATCGTGATGCTCCCGCCCTGAATGTCGTAGAACCGGGAGAGGATACTGACCATCGTCGTCTTGCCGGCCCCGGTGGGACCGACGAGTGCCACCATCTGCCCTGGCAGAGCATGCAGGCTGACGTCGCGCAGGACCGGGACGTCCTTCAGGTAACCGAAATCCACGTGGTCGAACACGACGTCGCCCTGGATCTCGCTGAGTGGGGCTGCGTCCAGCTTGTCGCGCAATTCCGGCCGATGGTCAATGACCTCGAACACGCGCTCAGCGCCCGCCAGAGCCGCCTGGATCGTGTTGAGCAGGTTGGCAACCTGCAGAAGAGGCTGCGACAGCCGCTGTGTATAGGTGATGAAGGCTGAGACGACACCGATCGATACGGCACCTTTGATGGCAAGCATGCCGCCAACGCCCGCGACGACAGCGATGTCCGCGTGGTCAAGCACCATAAGCAGCGGCATGACCAGCATGGCGATGAACTGGGCCTTGCGACCTGCGGCAAACGCGGCCTGGTTGCTCCGATCGAACACCCCCAGAGTTGTGGCCTCCTGGCCAAACGCCTGGACGACGCGCTGGCCGCCGACTGTCTCGTCCATCACGCCGTTCAGTGTGCCCACCGTATGCTGCTGCTCAAGGAAGAGAGCGCGTGTCCGCCCCATGATCCCGCCCGTCAGGAGGAACATGAAAGGCATCATGGCAAATGCAGCCAGCGCAAGCCACCCGTTGAGAGCCAGCATGATGCCAATGATGGCCACCACACTCAAGACGTTGCTGACAAGGGAGGTCAGGTCCTGCGAGAGTGACTGGCTGATGGCGTCCATGTCGTTCGTAAGGCGGCTCATGAGGTCTCCCTGCGAATGCCGGTCGAAGTAGCTCATGGAAAGCGTCTGCAGGTGCTCGAACAAGCTCCGTCGCATGTCACGCACGGCGCTCTGTGAAACGCCTGCCATGATCCATGCCTGCAGCGATCCGGCCAGCCACGTGCCGATACCGGCAGCGGTCATCAGGCCGGCGATACGCACCAGCCCCTGTGCACTGCGCGTTGTGATAATGGTATCGATCGCCTGTCCGATGAGGAGCGGGCTCACAAGAGAAAGCCCTGCCCCGATCACCAGCAGGAACGTGACCAGCACGAGCTTCCCTAGGTAAGGCTTGAGGTAGGCGATCAGTCGGCGCGCAGTCCCGCGTGCGTCCTTTGCCCTCGCCGTCGCCATGGCTCCACCCATCGGGCCGCCGCCGCGGGCAACCTGTCCACGCGTGTTCTGATCAGCCATTTGTGGTTCCTCCTCCGAGTTGTGATTCGTAGATCTCGCGATAGATGGAACTCGTCTGCATCAGCTCCTGATGCGTTCCCTCGGCCGCGATGCGCCCCTTGTCGAGGACCAGGATCTTGTCGGCCGCCAGCACGGTACTGATGCGCTGGGCAACGATGAAAACGGTGCATTGGCTGTGCAGGCGCAACAGCGCTTCCTGGATGCGGGCCTCGGTGTCGACGTCGACCGCACTCGTGCTGTCGTCCAGGATTAGAATACTCGGCTTGAGGAGCAGTGCGCGGGCGATGGCGATGCGCTGCTTCTGCCCCCCCGAGAGGTTGGCGCCGCGCTCCTCGACCATCGTGTCGTACGCCTTCGGGGTGCTGAGGATGAACTCCTCGGCCTGTGCGGCTCGCGCCGCCACCTCCACTTCTTCCTGTGTGGCGTCGGGACGGCCGTAGCGTATGTTGTCCCGCAGGGTGCCCGTGAAGAGGACAGCTTCCTGCAGTGCAATGCCCATCTGTCGGCGCAGTGACGCGAGAGTGACGTCTCGTACGTCGATGCCGTCAACCGTCACGCTACCTCCGCATACGTCATAGAACCGTGGGACGAGGTGCACCAGCGTCGTCTTGCCCGAACCGGTCTCGCCCAGAAGGGCGACAGTCTGCCCGGGCTCAGCGGTGAAGCTCACGTCCTGCAGCACGGGTTCGCCACATGCACTGTCGTAGCTGAACGTCACGTGGTCAAAAGCCACCCTGCCTCTGACCTCGGACAGGTCGACGGCACCCGGTCGGTCGACGATCGTACTCCTGGTGTCTAGCACGCCATTGATGCGTCCTGCAGACGCCTCGGCCTGCGACAGCATCACGAGCAGCATGCCCATCATGAGCAGTGGAAACATCGTAAACATCAGGTAGTTGATGAATGCCATGAGCTGGCCCGTCGTCATCGTGCCGCCGATGGCCTGTCGCCCGCCGATGAGGATGACAAGTACCATGCCCAGGTTGATGATGACCGTCATGGTCGGCATGACCACGGCGAACAATCTCTGAACGCGCTTGTTCTGTTCCATGAGGTCGTCGTTGACCACGCCGAACCGACGGTTCTCCTCACTGGAACGCACGAATGCCTTCACGAGCCGCATGCCCGCCAGGTTTTCCTGCAGGACGGTGTTCAAGCGGTCCAGCTTCGCCTGCACCCGCAGGAAGATGGGCTGAGCCTTGGTGGACAGCACAACGATCATCGCGCCGGTCACGACTAGAAGGGCCACGACCCAGACCGCGAGGCGCGGGCTGGTGGCCAGCATGAGCACGATGCTGCCCAGCATCATCAGCGGAGCGCGGGTCATGATTCGCAGCCCCATCTGGACGGTCCCCTGCACACGGTTGACGTCGCTGGTCAGATTGGTCATCAGTGCGCCCGTGCGGTGGTCGTCGAGGTTGCTGAAACTGAAGCTCTGGATGTTGCGGAAGGTCGCCGCACGGACATCGGTCCCAAATCCGAGGGCCACGTCGACCGAGTAGCGCGTGTTGACGATGGAGACGACGGCGCCCAGCACTGAGACGGCCAGCATGATGCCCATGGTCGTCAGGACCGAGCGCATGTCCCCTCTTGCAATGCCGTTGTCGACGATGGCCTGGATGAGACGCGGAACCGCCAAGTCAGTGAGGATGGAAACGGTCAGAGCGACTAGTGCGATAGTGGCCTTGCGTCGATACGGCTTCAGATACCTGAGGATCTTCACGAGGTTAGACATCTGGCGTTCCCTCCGGCTTCATCAGCCCGTACAGCAGGAGGTCGGCCGTCACACGTGCCGCGCGCTCCCGTACCCCTCGACCTTCGGAACTCCCGGTACTGCACAGCAACGACATCATGGACGCCATGAGCGCGCCGATCAGTGCCTGTGCAGCGTACACAGGATCCATCGGGCGGAGCCATCCGGCCGCGATGCCACGTTCGATGAGGCCTGCGACCCGGCTAACCGTCTCGTGCATATGACCCGCCTGATACTGGCGGAACAGCTCGTCGTCCGTCCACGCCTCCTTGATGATCGTGCGTATCCAAGGCTGTTCAGGGTTGGGTTCAAGCATGGAACGCTCAATGAGATGGATGAACCCCTCACGATCCGTCAGACATTCAGCTTCGACCATCAGGCGGTCCACGGGGGTTGGAGAACGGGAGATGATGGCAACCAGAATGTCGCGCTTGCTGCCGAAGTAGTTGTAGAGACTGCCTTCGGCCATGTCGGCCGCCGCCGCTATCTCCCTGGTCGTCGCCTGCGCATATCCCTTGGCAGCGAACACCGAAGCGGCCGCCTGAAGGATTTCCTCCTGCCGGCGCTCGACGCGTCGTTCGCGCCGCGCAAGGCCGTCATGTTGACTCAGATTATCGATCATCCCTGAACTCCCTTTTGAATCCATGCTCATTATATGAGCGTATGCTCATTACCACATCATTATGGACGGAAATCAACTCTGTACCAACCACCGAGTACGAAGGCCCTTCATAGATGACGCCGAACCTTGCGAGGCCAGGTCTGATCGTCATACCTGATCGGTAAGACCCGTGGTGCGCAGAACTGTCAGGAGGGAGCGTACAATGGTTGACAACTCCTGCCCATGCGTCGCCGTCGGTCATCTTGCATGGCGCTGGTTCTCCCCCATACTGGGAACATTATGGAGAAGAAGCCATGGCGCGAGAACAATCATGGTGATGAGGCTGGCATGAGCGACAGGAACTTGCCGATCACGGAGGGTGTAGCAAACGACCAGGAGTTGACCCGATTGATGGCAGGCCTGCCCGGCATGGTCTACCTTGCCTCTGCCCAGGCACCGTTCGCCTTCGAGCTTGTAGGTGGAGGGTATGAGCGCATCTTTGGCCTCTCAGCCGAGGATCTGGTCGGGAAGCCGGAGATTATTGTCCAGACAATGCGTCCCGACGACGCGTCTCGCTATGTCGAGATCGTCACGGCCGCGGTCGACAGGAGAGAACCCTTCCATCTCGAGTACGACCTCATCCAGCCCGACGGCACTGAGCGATCCGTTTGGGAGCAAGGGCGCCCGCTGACGATGCCTGATGGACGACTTGTCATCGAGGGCAGCATCGTCGACATCGATGAACCCGTGCGCGCACGGAAGGTGCAGGACGCCACGTACCGCATCTCGCAGGCGGCGGCGTCCACCGAGAGTCTGCAGGAACTGTACAGATCTATTCACCACATCATCGCCGAGCTGATGCCGTCTAAGAATCTGTACCTTGCGCTGCGAGACCCGAGGACAGGGTTCATCACCTATCCGTACTACATCGACGAGTATGACGTCGTACCTCCCGACCCCCAGATGGCTGAGACCGGCCTGACGGCACACATCCTGCGCACTGGAGCACCTCTGCTCCTGAGTGAGTTCCACGAGGAAGAACCAATCAAGTCGGGAAGTCTCACTCCAACGGGAACACCTCCCATCAGCTGGCTCGGTGTCCCACTGCGTCTGAAGGGGACGCCAATCGGAGTCATCGCTGTCCAGGTGTACCACGGAAGCTATCGTTACTCCGAACAGGATCGGGTGGTCCTGTCATTCGTCGCAGACCAGATCGCAGTCGCAATCGACCGTCAACGTGCTGCGGCGTCCATCCGGGAGAGCGAACTGCGCTATCGGTCGCTCTTCGAAGACGCCCCTGTCGCTCTCTGGGAGGAGGATTTCTTCGAACTCAGCAAGCGCCTGAAGCAGGTGTTTCCTCCCGGAACGGGAGACGTCGCGTTGTGGCTGCACTCCCACCCAGAGGTCGTCCGTGAACTCGCATCACTCGTCCGTGTTGTGGATGTCAACCGTGCAGCCCTCAGACTCGCCGGTGCCGGCCAGAAGAGCGAACTAGTCGGCCCTCTCACGGCCACCATGCCTGATAGCGCCGTCGACCGCTTCGAACTCGAACTCGTCCACATCGCTCGCGGAGACCTTTCCTTCCAATGGGAGGGACCAGCCTCCACCGTGCGCGGTGAGAATCTCCTCATTTCGACGCAGTGGATGGTCGCACCAGGCGGTGAGGAAGACTTACACAGGGTCCTTGTCGCGATGGTCGACGTCACGGACCGTGTCGCAGCCGAGAAATCCCTGCGGGACTCCGAGGCGCGGATGCGTGCTCTGTTCGCTGCCATGAACGACGTCATCATCATCCTGGACCGGGGCGGCAGATGCATCGAGGTGGTCTCCACCGGGGCATCACGGCAGTACTCAGCGGCCCGCCTAGTTGGCAGAAGTGCACATGAGGTCTTCGCTCCTGAGGCTGCCGCGGCAGTCCTCGCCCAGGTTCAGCGAGCCCTTGCTGAGCACGTGACGACCGAGGTGGAATTCAGCCACAACATCTCCAGGTCTCGGCACTGGTTCGAGGTCCGCATCAGCCCTCTCTCGGACGAACGGGTCCTGATGGTCGCACATGACGCGACAGCCCGGCACGACGCGCAGGAAGCAGCACGCGTCGAGGCGTCCAAGGCAGAAACCTACTTCAATACATCAGGGGTCATCATGGAGGTCACCGACATGGATCTCCGGCTCGTGCGCCTCAACCAGAAAGGCTATGACTTCTTCGGGTACACGCAGGAAGAGATCGTCGGCAAGAACTGGCTCGACATGAGACTGCCAGAACGCGAGCGTGACAGGGTCAAGGCACTGATCCGCAGCGAGCTTGAGGGAGGGTTCATTCCCCGTTCCACGGAAAACCTGGTTGTCACACGCAGTGGCGAAGAGCGCATTGTCGCATGGCATGACTCCCTGCTGCGGGATGCCGAGGGTCGGGTGACCGGTCTCATCTCCTCCGGAGTCGACGTCACCGACCGTGTCCGCCTCGAACGCGAGCTCCAGCGGATGGACAAGCTGGAGTCACTGGGCACTCTTGCCGGTGGCATCGCGCATGACTTCAACAACATGCTGACCGGTATCATCGGCAACATCAATCTGGCACGCATCGAGGACGACACCCACCGTTCCCGAGAACTGCTGCAGGAAGCGGAGCAGGAGATCCTCCAGGCTCGTGGGTTGTCGCAGCAGTTGCTGACCTTCGCCAAGGGAGGGGCTCCCGTCCGTTCTGTCCAGGACGTCGCTCACATCCTGCAGGAAGCGGTCAGCTTCGCCTTGCGCGGTTCTGACGTTTCGCCTCGTTTCGACCTGCCCGCGGACCTGTGGTGGGCAAATGTCGACCAGGGGCAGTTGTCTCAGGTTTTCTCCAACATCGTCATCAACGCCGACGAGGCGATGCCTGCCGGAGGGACGATTTCTGTCGTTGCACGCAACGTCACCGTAGAGGACGGCACGTACCCGGACCTGGCTCCGGGCGACTATGTCCGCGTCGACCTCAGCGACACTGGCATAGGGATCGCCGAGACGAACCTTCGCAGGATCTTCGATCCGTTCTTCAGTACAAAGCGCCGCGGCAGCGGCCTTGGCCTGGCGACGTCGTATGCCATCGTCCACAAGCATGACGGATACATCGGTGTTGTCTCGACACCAGGTACCGGCACGACCTTCTCGATCTTCTTGCCGGCTAACCCTGCCAGTCCATCCCCTCAGTTGCGCGAGACAGCGCCTCAGTTCAGGGGACACGGCCGCGTCTTGGTTATGGACGACGAACCAGCGGTGCGACAGGTGGCAGTCGCGATGCTGAAGAAGCTTGGATATGAGGCTGAGGCTGTCGCTGACGGGGCCAGTGCACTCCGTGCTGATGCAGAGGCCTATGCCGCGGGACATCCGTTCAGCATTATCATCATGGACCTGACGATCCCCGGCGGCATGGGAGGCGAAGAGGCATGCGTGGCACTCCGCGCCCAGCGCACGACGGCGTGCCTCATTGCCTCGAGTGGATATGCGACCGACTCTGTCATGGCTCAGTACCGTTCCTATCAGTTCGACGCCGTCCTGGCAAAACCGTACAGTCTTGCTGAACTGACGTCGGTCCTCGCCTCCCTCTTGAACGGCAGAGGCTGAACATCAGAATAGTTGTGTGCCACCGTTCGTGCCCTGGCGACCGTGGCTCGGAGGAATACGCGTGAAGGCATCCTATGTGGTCATACTGCTGGTTCTGGCTGCAGCCCTGGCAGTACTGCTGGGGATCCCACCGGCCGTCTCGGCAGCGCCTCCCAGCAGTGTCCTCATCCTCAACTCCTACCAGCAGGGCTACTCCTGGACGGACGGTGAGGTCACAGGGATCCGCAGTGTCCTCGGTAACTCGTCGTCCATCCAGCTCTCTGCAGAGTACCTCGACTGGCGCCGGTTCCCCTCACAGGAGAACCTCGATCAGGTCGAGAGGCTGCTGCAGACCCGCTATGGCGCCAGCAAACCCGACGTCCTGATCGTCACTGACAATCCGGCGTTGGACTTTGCGCTGGACCACCGCAGCAGTCTTTTTGCCGGGGTACCCATTGTGTTCTGTGGCATCAACAACTATCAGGCGTCTCTGCTCGGCGGGGCGAAGGATGTGACCGGTGTGACCGAGGAGATCGACCCCACTGGAACGCTCGCGCTGGCGCTCAGGCTGCATAAGAGCACCACCAGCGTCTACGTCATCACCGACTTCACTGAGACGGGCCTTGCCGTTCGCCGAGCGATCGAGATGGCCGTTCCCGAATTTCGGGACCGCGCTGTGTTCACGTTCTCGCCTGACTCGACGATCGCAGAGGTCATGGATGCTGTGACGAGACTCCCGAGTGGTACCATCATTCTGGCTGCCCCGTTTCTTCGCGATCGCGACGGCGTCTTCACAGACATGCCGGAGTTTACTGCGGAGCTCACACGGCACACCAGCCTTCCCATCTACGGCCTCTATGAGCATTGCCTGGGTCAAGGTATTGTCGGCGGCGTTCTCACCAGCGCCCACCTGGAGGGTACACAGGCGGGAGAACTTGCCACCCGCATCCTGGCCGGCGAACCCGCCAGCTCAATTCCAGTGGTGACACAGCGGTCGACGCACGTGGCGTTTGACTGGGACAGACTGGAGGCATTCGGCATCTCAGTGTCCAGCTTGCCTGTCGGGGCTACGGTGATCAACCGCCCCGTCACCATCCTGGACACCAACCGCACGCTTGTCGTCCTCACTGCCGTGGTGATGTTGCTGCTGATACTGGGCATCGCGTTTCTTGGGGTCAATGACGTCCGGCGCGAACGGGCCGAGGCCAAGGCGCTTCGCCTGGCTACTGCCATCGAACAGGCCGCCGAGGCTATCGCCATCACCGATCCCGACGGCGTCGTCACCTACATCAACCCTGCCTTCGAGCACGCCACCGGGTTCCCGGGCGTGGACAGCACAGGACGCAATATCCGCGAACTCCTGGGCGACGAGGTTACCGTCCCTCTCGAACGGCGTGAGCAGGAGCACTTGACCACGTACGACAGTTGGAAGAAGAAAATCACCAGTGTTCGCAAGGATGGCAGCCTGGTGGAACTCGACTTGACGGTCAGTCCTGTCCGTGGTCCCGGCGACGAGGTCGCCAACTACACCTATGTCGGGCGTGACATCACACAGGAGGCTGCTCTCGAGGAGCAGTTGCGCCAATCCCAGAAGCTGGAAGGGATCGGACTCCTGGCTGGCGGTGTCGCCCACGACTTCAACAACATCCTGACGGGCATCCTGGGATATGCCAACATGCTGGAGCCGGACGCCGCTCCCGGGAGTACCATGCAGGAGGGTCTGCATGTCATCCAGCAGGCGGCTGAGCGAGCGGCTGAGCTCACCAAGCAGCTGTTGAGCTTCGCGAGGCGGGGCAAGCGCCAGAACACTACCGTCGATCTCAACACCACCATCCTCGAGGTCGTGTCGCTGCTTACCCGAACGGTCAACAAGAACATAAGTGTAACCGAACACTTCGATACAGACCAGGCAACGGTCCTCGGAGACCCCGGACAACTCCAGCAGGTCGCCCTCAACCTGGCCATCAACGGGCGCGACGCGATGCCGCAGGGTGGGACTCTGACGTTTCGGACATGGCGCCAACTCTTCGACGGCGAACAGCTCATGGCACACCCCGGGGCGAAGCCAGGAATGTTTGTTGCATTATCCGTTGCGGACACCGGCGTCGGCATCGAGAGAAGAAACCTCCGCCGCATTTTCGAGCCCTTTTTCACTACCAAGGACGCAGGAAAGGGGACCGGCATGGGACTGGCCATGGTGTACGGGATCGTGAAGGCACATCAGGGGTTCATCGACGTCGAGAGCGACATGGGCAAGGGGGCCACGTTCACCGCGTACCTCCCGGCAACTGACCTTGTTCCTGTAACTGCGCACCGTGCTGGTCTCCCACACAAGGGACATGGACGCATCCTGGTTGTCGACGACGAAGAAGTCGTCCGCAAGCTCGCACGCGAGATGCTGCGTCGGGCAGGGTACGACGTCGTCACCGCCGCCGGTGCTACGGAGGCAGTGACATGGTACCATGCACATCCACATGAAACGGACCTCGTCATCATCGACATGGTCATGCCCGGCAAAGACGGTCAGGAATGCTTCAAGGCCCTCAAAGCCATCGATCCCAACGTACGCGCCATCCTGTCGACGGGTTATGGTCTCGACGGACACGCGCAGGACACGCTTGATGCGGGCATGGTGGGCTACGTACAGAAGCCATACCACATGCAGGACCTCGTCACTGCAGTCGCCGACGCACTCGCGGACAGAGCGTCCGCCTGACGCGCCAGAGCTGCCCATGACCGGAAGGAGGCGACGGGTTGAGCATTTGTGACCAGCTCGTCCTTGGCAGTCCCGCTGCAGTCGCGGACCGTATCATGTCGTTCCTTCGCGGTTATGTGCAGCAGCGCACCGCCGACGGGGTGGTCCTTGGCCTCAGTGGCGGTATCGATTCGGCGCTGGGAGCTTGGCTGGCCGTGGGAGCGCTCGGTGCGTCCAAAGTCTCCCTTCTGTTCCTCCCGGAGCGGGACAGCAGCCCCCGGAGCAAGGCTGATGCCGTCTCGGTAGCGACCGCGCTTGGCATCCCGCTGCAGACGGTCAGCATAACACCCCTGCTGCGGGCCGTGGGCGCCTATCGACTGGTTCCTCCGGCATGGCTGGTACCCCGATCGCTGCAGGAACGGTACGTCAGACGACGCTACCGGGCACTACAGGGCGGACAACCGTCTGCGTTCATCAGGGTGCTCCGCGGTGGTGACGGGGTAGAGGAGCTGCGCAAGGACAGCGCCTACGTCCGCGTCAAGCATCGGCTGCGCATGGCCATCTGGTACTACTGGGCCGAGATACATAATCAGCTGGTGATCGGGAACTGCAACTTGACGGAGAAGATGACTGGCTACCTCGTCCGATACGGGGATACCGGCGCCGATGTCGAGCCCATCGCCGGCTTGTACAAGACACAGGTCCTCCAGCTTGCCCGCTTCATCGGCGTCCCCGAGGCTATCGTGCGCAAAGAACCGACCGGCGACGTCGCCCCAGGCATGACGGACGAGTTCGCGCTGCAGATACGCTATGAAACGCTGGATCAAGTGCTCTGGGGTCTGGGCCACGGTATGGAGACGACCGCGATCGAACGCGAGACGGGCGCGACCGCCCCGCACATCGCATATGTCCAAGAGCTGGTCCGCTTGTCGGAACCCCTGCGAAGCATGCCTCCCTCGCCGGACCTACAGGACCTCCTGTCCTGACAGACACCACGGCCCGGAGAAGGCGGCGAAGCGATCCTACCGGAACACGATGCCTACGCGCTTGACGACGATATTGCTGACCTTCGGACGCAGCAATTTCGCTTCCACTGCCAGGTACTTCGCCCGGGCAGCCTGTTCCTCTGCCGTCACGGTCGCCTGCGTTTGTGCCGCCAGCACTGCCAGCTGTTGTTGAAGGTCGTTCACCTTCTGCTGGAGATCTCCCGCCTTTTCCCGGAACGTCTGGGCTGTTCCCCGTGTCCGAGCGCCCGCCGTGAAACTGCGCTTGCGCCCGACCAGCAGACCCAGGAAGGCTTCGGCGGTCTGCATGGTTGCTGTAGAGCTGCGGTTGCGCGCTTCCATCTGTGCAATGTTCAGTCGCTGCTGTGCCTCGGTTAGCTCGTCCTGCAGCTTGCGCTGCTTCTCCTGCAGCTTGTCCTGCACCTTGTTGACAGCCCCGGTGATGTCGGGAGCGGACAGCACGCCCAGCCGCGCCATGAACTGGGCT
>JAPLGJ010000123.1 GCA_026390215.1 Caldisericota bacterium | reverse complement strand
CCGGCGAACAGACGAAGCAGTTGTCGATGCGCGTGTTCACGCGCGGTCTGACGCGAAGGGGCCTGCCGAAGCAGGCCCCATGGCTGGTTCTCGGACGCTAGTAGTCCTCTGACTTGACTTGATAGAAGCTCTGCGCATGCTGGCACGCGGGACACTTGGTCGGCGCCTCGGTCCCCTCGTAGACATACCCACATTCGCGGCAAACCCAGACGATCTTGTGATCCTTCTTGAAGACGGAGTGAGCCTTGACTTCCTTCAGCAGCTTGCCGTAGCGCTCTTCATGATGGGCTTCGGCTACCGCAATGGCACGCAGGCGCAAGGCGATGGCATTGTAGCCTTCCTGATCTGCAACGTCGGCAAAGCCGGGATACATCGTCGTCGTCTCATAGTGTTCGCCGTCGATGGCAGCCTGCAGGTTCTCGGCCGTCGTCCCAAGGACGAGCGGCACTTCCGCACCTGCAAGCGTCAGTTCCCCACCGTTCTCCTGCTTGATGTCCTGGAGGAAGTGGAACAGGATGTTGGCATGCTCCCGTTCCTGTTCGGCGGTCTCGGCGAAGATTCCTGCTATCTGCTCAAACCCCTCGGTCCGGGCCACCTTGTTGTACATGGCGTACCGGTTGCGGGCCATGGATTCACCGACGAAAGCCGCACCTAGATTGAGAAATGTCTGTTTCAACACTCACCTCCATACGCGAGTTGTGTTCCTATCTTCATTGTATCCGATGACCATAGACGGCACAAAGGGAAATATTCACAGTACCGGTCGGGTTTCACAGATTAGCGAAGGCCGGTGATGACGCCCTCTGCCGTCACATCGATATTCACCATTGCGGGGACCTTGGAAAGTGCCGGCATGGTTTGCATGGTTCCACCCAGTGGATACAGGAAGCGCGCACCGGTCGCGGCACGAATGTCGCGAATCGGGAACAGGTATCCAGACGGTGCGCCTTTGACGTCGGGGTCATGACTGAGGGATAGATGCGTCTTCGCCATGCAGATGGGCCACTTGTCATAGCCGGCCTCAGTGAACTCCCTGATGCGCTCGACCGCCACAGGTGTCAGTTCGATGTCGCCGGCACGGTAGATCGTACGGACCAGTTTGCGCATCTTGTCCTCGATGGTATCGGTCAACTCGTACGGGTAGTGTATGGCTCCCACGTGGGACGTCGATGCCACCTCCTGAACGGCACGTGCCAGTTCCAGGCCACCCTCGCTGCCATCCACAAAGAACGTGTGCGGAACGGCGGCCAGCGCGCCGAACTGCAGAGCCTTGGCCCGGACCGTCGCTACCTCTTCGGCGGTATCGTCCGGGAATCGATTGACGGCGACGACGACGGGAAGACCGTATGAACGAACATTCTCGATATGCACGCGGAGGTTCTCACAGCCCAGCTCGAGCGCCGGCATATTGACGGCAGAAACGAGTTCGGGGTCAAGCTTCTTGCCTGGCTTGATACTGAACGCGCCACCATGCATCTTGAGCGCGCGGATCGTGGCAACGATGACCACACAGTCAGGCCCCTTCATGCCGGCCTGTCGGAGTTTGATGTCCATGAGTTTCTCGAACCCCATGTCGGCACCAAACCCACTCTCTGTCACGACATAGTCACCAAGTTTCAGCGCAATACGGTCGGACAGCACAGAGTTGTTGCCAAAGGCGATGTTGGCGAATGGTCCGATGTGAACGAAGGACGGCGTGCCTTCTTCCGTCTGAACCAGGTTGGGATAGATGGCGTCCTTGAGGACGGCGGCCAGACCCCCGGCTGCACGCAGGTCTGCGACCGTTACGACCGCCCCACTGCGGCTCCGCGCGACGACAATCTCCGACAAGCGCTGGTGCAAATCCTCGAATCCTGTCGTCAGACCCATGATCGCCATAATGGGCGATGCGGCGGCAATGTCGAAGCCAGTCTCGTACGACGTCTCTGTCTTGACGCCGTTGTTCTTCTCTGTCAGCTGGATCGTCAGCTTGCGCATCGACCGGTCTTCTACGTCCATGGTCCGACGCCAGCTGATGCTCTGAGGGTCGATGTCCAGTTCGTTTCCCTGGGAGATATGGTTGTCCACGACTGCGGCCAGCAGGTTGGTTGCCGTCTCTACTGCATGAATGTCGCCCGTGAAGTGCAGGTTGATCTGCTCCATCGGAAAGAGGGAAGACTTGCCACCACCAGTGCCACCGCCCTTGATGCCAAAGACCGGCCCCATGGACGGTTCGCGCAACGCGTTGACCGTCTTGAATCCCAGTTTGTTCAGTGCCATGCCCAATCCAATGGTCGTGACCGTCTTGCCTTCACCAAACGGTGTCGGCGTGACAGCTGTCAC
>JAPLGJ010000101.1 GCA_026390215.1 Caldisericota bacterium | reverse complement strand
TCGGCATGACCGCACGACCCGAGTCTTCCATGGTCGGCATCCTCCCGCCCGAGACGACGACAGGCATCAAGATCATTTCCATGAATCTGTTCCTGGACGATTCCGGCCAGGCGGTCATCTGGCGTGGCCCCTTGCTTACGTCTGCTATCAAGCAGTTCTGGACAGACGTGGCTTGGGGAGACTTGGACGTCCTCATCGTAGACCTGCCACCAGGGACCGCTGACGTCCCCCTGACGGCGTTCCAGTCCCTGCCGGTTGACGGTATCCTCATGGTCACGACGCCACAGGAACTGGCCGGCATGATCGTCGAGAAGGCTGCCGGCTTGGCGAAGCAGATGCGCAAGCCGATTCTTGGCATCGTCGAGAACATGGCGATGGTTACGTGCCCGCACTGTGGAGAGGGATTTGAGCTGTTCGGTCCCAGCCACGCACAGGAGCTGGCCAATCGTATTGGCACGCCTGTCCTTGCACGGCTTCCTATCGACCGCGACGTTACGCGACAGGCCGACACCGGTCACGTCGAAGACGTGCAGATGGTATCCTTCGCCCCGGTTACTGAGGTGCTAGTAGGATATGTCGCGACGACATCGACGGCCTCTACCACACCGAACTCAGCCCCTGCGCGCTAGGCGTCGTATTCCTGCAACGACAGGGACCAAAATCAGCCGGATGCTATCAGGTCAATCGACAGTGAAGCCCTGTCTCAGTACTCAAGCCAGATCCCCAGGTTCATCGCCTGGGGATTTCCTTGTGTCTGCAGGCGCATCGTCGTGCCGATCAGTGTCATGCTGTGGCAGGCCAGACAAAATGCTGCTAGACTCACTTGCATGAATCTGTTCTGTGATGAGGAGGTTCGATGAGCGGCGAAATCGTGCGTATCGGGATGATCATGTGCGACAGATACCACACCTGCGCGGCTGGCAAATGCCTGCGCGCCTTGAAGAACCGCGAGGGCGCCTTCAGCATCTATGCTGGGAAGGAAGTGGAACTCGTCGGCTGTACCACGTGCGGTGGGTGTCCCGGGGGCAACATCGAATACGCTCCCGCCGAGATGAAGAAGAACGGCGTGACCGTCATCCATCTGGCCACTGGCATGCTCGTCGGCTACCCACCGTGCACGCGGATCGACTACTTCCGACGGTTCATCTGGAAGCAATACGGCATCCCCGTCGTCGTTGGAACTCACCCCATCCCTCAGAAGTACTTCAAGATCCACGACGCGCTGGGTTCCTGGAAGTCCCCAATTTGGCAGGAGCTCATCCAGCCTACACTTGCTACCGAGGAGATCCGGCTGGCATACGACTAGACTGCAATGTGAAGACCATTGTACGAAGTGCAATGGTCTTCACAACTTGTGAGCGCTAGGAAGCGGGAAGGATGATGGAGAACGTGCTGCCCTTGCCGACCTCGCTGGTGACGGCAACATGGCCGTGCATGGCTTCCACCGCCTTGCGGACAATGGCCAGGCCCAGGCCGTTTCCTCCGGACTGCCGGCTTCGGCTGGGGTCCACGCGGGTGAAGCGGTCCCAGATGAGGGGCAGCGCGTCCGGCGGCATGCCGGAGCCCTGGTCGGTGACGGCGATGGTCACTGTACCTTCGGTTTGCTGAGCAGTGATGGTGACGCTTGTCCCGTCGGGCGCGTAGCGGACAGCGTTGTCCACCAGGTTGTCGAGCGCGACGGTCAGCAACTCGCGATTGGAGGTTACGGTCAGTGCCTCGAGTGGCGTCTGGAACGTCACCGACTTGGCGTCCAACGCTTCGGCATGTGCGCTATGCAGGTCGGTCCAGAGGTCCAACAGCTGGGTTGGTGCAAGCGGAGCAGACTGCTCGCGGTCGAGACGCGCCAGCAGGAGCAGCGACTCCGAGAGGTGCGTGGAGCGCTCGGCCTGTGATGCAATGGCCGTGAGATGCCTGCGGAATTCGTCGGGCTGCTGGTCCTGGTTGAGGGCGACCTGTGCGTTGAGGCGGATGGAGCTGAGTGGAGTCCGTAGTTCATGCCCGGCGTCCGCCGTGAACTGCTCCAGGCGGCGCATCGACTCTGCGACCGGGTGCAGGGCCAGACTGGCCGCGATCAGGCCGGCCAGGACGACAAACAGGAAGGCGACGGGTCCTGCCCACGCGGCAGCCTTCCACAACTCCCGCATGTCCTGCTGGACAGGTCGCATCGTCGTCCCCAGCAGGAATGTGTAGACCGTGCCATCCTTCAGGCGGCCGCCGCCGCCGATGACACGCACGGACAAGTTGTAGCCGGGCGGAACGGACGCTTCGGTGTGATTCGCGATGATGCGGGTGGTTGGCGTGGTTGTGCCCGTCACCACACTGAGCATGCTGTCCGCCGGGTTGATGTTGAGACCATCCTCCCGCCCATCCTTCAAGCGGAACTTCAGTGAGTAGATCATGCCAGTCCGGGCGACAGCCAGCGTAGAATCTGCAATCTGAAGGGATTTCCTGGCTGCTACGGATGGATCCAGGCTGCTCAACAGACTGCCGAGAGCCGCAGCGTCCTGCTGCAGACTTTTGTCGAGCCGGCCGACGGCCGCAGCCTCATAGGTCTGGAGAAACCAGCCGGCAGCAGGAACCAGGGCCAGGCAGACGACGAGGACGGTGAGAACCGCCTGACGCACGACCGAGTGACGGAGGATCTCCTCGGAAGAGGGGACCGTGGGGTCATGACGTCGGCTCGTCAGGTATCCCAGTGCGAAAAGGACCAGGAGAAGGGCGGGGACAACCCACAGGAGCGTGCAGCGCAGACGGATGACTTGCCAGTAGTCTGGCTCCGGAGCGACAAGCTCAACGCGGACGTTGTCTTTGGTGGCGGTCGTCAGGTAAGCGGGCCGCGGTGTGCCACCCTCGATGAAGGGGGCCAGGTTGCGCCATGTTGCCGGGTCGCCAGGCTTCTGATACGCGGCGGGACCGTAGTCCACGCCAGCGCGGTCCTGCAGCTTGCCGTCCACCAGGATGCGGAACGAACAGTCTGGGTAGGACATGGCATACGTTGCATGAAGGTATGCAGCCGAGACTTCGCCCGTCGAGAGCCACTCGGACATGGTGTTCGCCGTGGATGTCACGACGAGGTCCGTTCCCCGGGAAAACTGTTGCCGTGCCTCGGCGTGTGTTTTGCTGACCAGGGTCCAGACGATGGGAACGACGAGGAGTGCGCCGACCAGCACCAGGGCTAATCCACGGCGCAGCGGCGTCCACAACCTCCCTCTTCGAATAGCGTGGTTGCTGGGTAGCAGAAGAATGGCGATGACACAGACGGCTGCAGCGCATAGGCACGCCCACATGGCGATCATGAATGCCACAGATGTCCTGACGTGAGCGTCAGTGGGGCCGGCGCTGGCAATGATGAGTTCGCCCCAGGTGGCGCCGATGCCGGAATTCATGTAGGTGAAGTACAGTGGCTGGAGTTCGTCCGGCGCATTCACAGGAGCGAGCGACAGGCGCTCATGCCAGAAGTTCTCACCAATAATACTTCCCATGACGTTGTCGATGTTGTAGTCAGTGCCGACCAAGACGTCGATGTTCCTGCTTGCGATGCTCAGCCAGATGAACCCTCTGGCTCCGAGCACGGGCAGCTGGTCTTCGATCGCACCTCGTACTTCTTCTTCGGTCATCATCTTGGCATCCAGGTTCGCGATACGCTCCCGGATCGTTGCGCTCACTTCGGCGGTCGTGATCTCCTGCGTGTCCGGGTCGGCTGCGCCTGGCGTTGCACGGCGCATAAGGCTCCCTAGGACGATCGCGGCTACGAACAGCAGAGCTGCGGCGAAAACCAGACGAGAGCGCGTTCCTGCAACCTTACGAGTCATGTCCGTCCTCCCCGTCGGAGGGAGCGACGATGCCGTAGCCTAGTCCACGTACGGTCGTGATGAGTGGGTGCTCAGGGTCTGTGTCCAGCTTGGCACGCAGATACCGGACATGCGTGCGCAGGGTGTCCGACCACAGCGATGCCTTGGCGTCCCACAGGTGATCTTCGAGTTCCTCACGTGGCACGATGCGGCCCTGGTTGCGCAGGAGATACTCGAGCAGCTGCTCTTCCTTCGTGGCCAACGCCACCGTTGTGCCCTGCACACGGCAGACGTGGGTTACGGTATCCAGTTCCACTTCTCCCGCCCGCAGGACCGACGTCTTGCGATTCCCATTTCTGCGCAGCAGTGCGCGCACGCGGGCGAGCAGTTCGTCGAGGTCAAAGGGTTTGGTCAGGTAGTCGTCGGCCCCTGCGTCCAGGCCGGCGACCTTGTCGTTCGTGAGGTCTCGGGCCGTCAGCACCAGCACCGGCACAGCGTATCCTTCGGATCGGATGGTTCTGAGGAACGTGAGGCCGTCCATGTGGGGCATCATCAGGTCCAGCAGGATGAGGTCATACGCTTGCTCGATATGGACCCTGCTGAGCGCGTCGCGGCCATCCAGCGCGGTATCGACCGTCAGACGCTCGTGTGTCAGTGCGTCGGAAAGCGCAGACAACATCGTTGGTTCATCTTCCACTACCAATACTCTCATCGTCGCTCTCCTCCTTTCTCCCAATGTCGCAGGTCTCCCTGCGCACCCCGATGATACCAGCATAGCGTTAACCCATCGTTAAGTGGAGACGTCCCGGTTGCGCTTCTGCGACATGGGGGCACACTACTCGCATGGCACACGTAGAAACAGAAGAGCGAGGAGCACTCGGCACCGACGTCTGGACTGTGAAGACCATGGTGCCTGGCACCAAAGGGATTCACAATTCATGAGCGCGAGGAAAGCGGAAGGGGAACAGCGCATGAGCCCCATCGCGGGCGCATATGTGCTGGTGCGGTCGCGTCGCCGGTCCATCGGGCTGGAGGTTCGGGCCGATGCTATGCTGGTGGTGCGGGCGCCCACACGGACACCGCTGTGGTTCGTGGAGTCACTTCTGTGGGAGAAGGCAGGGTGGATCGAGGACAAGCTCGCAAAGGCGCACAGCCATGTGTCCCTGCTGCCGCGGCACAACTTCCTGACAGGAGAACGCTTCCCATATCTGGGGCGGGAGTGGCCGTTCGTGGTCCTCGCGTTCCAGAAGACGCCGCTGACCTTCGACGAGAAGACAGGATTCAGCCTCGACATGGCGACGTTCGACCGTGGAGAAGTGGTCTTCGAGGAGTGGTACCGCACCCGGGCACGCGAATTGCTTGATGAGTGTGTCCATCACTATGCTCCATTGGTCGGCGTGAGCGTCCCCCGGTTGCGTATCACAGGCGCTGAGTGGCGCTGGGGCTCGTGCAGCACCAGTGGTACCGTCAGCTTCGCATGGCGCCTCATCATGGCCCCAATGGATGTGATCGATTACGTGGTCGTGCACGAGCTGGCGCACCGGCGCGAGATGAACCACTCAGCCAAGTTCTGGGCCGTCGTCGCATCGGTTCTGCCGGACTATGACAAGCGCAGGCGCTGGCTGAAGGACCATGGCGGAATACTGACGATCTAGGACGGAGCAGTGGGGCTACCGGTGCAGGACCCACCAGACATCGCGGCCGGCGAAGCCACAACGACGGAAGAGGTGGTCGGACTCACAGGGGTTCTTCACCTGACCGGTGACCGTCGTGAATGCGACCTTCTGTTCCAGGCGATAGACCAGTTCCTGGACGAGCATGGTGCCCAGTCCGAGACTGCGGAACGCGGGCAGGACCTGGATCCACTCGAGCGACGCCTCTCCGGTGGGCCTGTCAGTCTCGGCGATGCCAAGAGCGACAGGACGTTTTTCCTTGCGGTCGACGATCCACAGCCAAGCGTGCGGTGCGAAGACCGGGCGCTTCGTCCACATCGCGATCTCATCGGTGCCCGGTGTCGGCGTGTCGTAGCACGCGTGCAGGATCGTGGCCACGAGTGGAAGTTCGGTCGCCGTGTCGACCTCGCGGATTGCATACCCGGGGACAGTGGCGCGCAGTGGCAGCTCGCTGCCGGTGTGGACCAGGCGGAAGAAGGCCTCCTTGCGGTCGAACCATGGGGCAAGGGGAGCTACGAAGTCGTTGTGGATCCACACGGTGGGGACACCGTCCAGCTTGACCGACGCAGCCTTCAGGGGGTCCTGGGTCCGTGTGCCATAGATGAGCAGCTTCCCAGGTTCGCGCAGTTCGACGCCTGTCACTGAGCGGGCGTCATCGATGAACCGGCACTCCAGGGACTGCAGGCGCTGGGCGGTCTTCCACAGTGGATTTGGCAGGATGCGCGACGG
>JAPLGJ010000232.1 GCA_026390215.1 Caldisericota bacterium | reverse complement strand
CAGGCAGAGCTGGCCAAGAAACTGATCGAATCCGGGATGCCCGCCGACCTGACCGACGGCGTCACCGCAGTACTGGCATCGAACAAAGAGGCGATGATCGGGCTCCTCACCGAGCACTCTTCGGTGAACGAGATCCGCAGTGCCCTGTTCACGGGCGCTGCATACATCATTGGCTTGCTGTTTCCCGTCCTCCCCTACTTCTTCGCGCGCAATTCGTTCACGGCGCTGATCCTCAGCGTCCTGTTCGCAGGGCTTGCTCTTGCCACAGTCGCCAGCATCATCACGCTGACAGCTGGCAGCAATGCGTTCCGGCGCAAGATCCGCGAGATGGTCGTCACCGGCCTCGGCGCCGCAGCAGCTTCCTACACGTTCGGCCGCATTGTGCAGGCTGTGTTCGGCATCCACGCGTGATGCAGCCGGAGGACAGAACGATGGGTGACATCCCTGTCATCATCAACGGCACGAAAATCGCACTGACCCCGCAGCAGCGGGAGAACGTGCCGACGTACTGGAAGTGGATCTGCGACCCCGAAGTCAACGCCGGACTGACCGACGTCGGGGCGTGCGTCTCCATCGAGAACGAATACGAGTGGTATGACAACAACGTCGCCAAGGCTGGCGGGGGCAGCGTGCACTTCGACATCCATGAAGTCAACGGCATGCGCCTGGTGGGGGACTGCTCGCTGTTTGATATCGACCACGCGGAAGGCACGGCCGAGCTGGGACTCATCATCGGCGAGAAGGACTGCTGGAACCATGGGTACGCGACGGAGACTGTCGCCCTGCTGGCGCGATACGCCTTCCACGTCCTGGGCCTGAGCAGTGTCATCCTGCATGTCTACGACTTCAACGAGCGAGCCATTGCCGCATATCGGAAGGGTGGGTTCCGTGAGGTCGGCCGGCGCCGGGGTCTGCGCCTTGGCGCGCGCGTTGTGCAAGAGATCATCATGGACATCGTGCCGGGAGAGGTTGCTGGAGTGAAAGACTGAGCACGACGGGTAACAGACACGTCTGGATTCCCGCTTTCGCGGCAGAGCGCCACTCAGAGGCACCCCTCGTATCGGACTGACATACTCGGGCGCATGACACCAACATGCAGAACACCCTCGGATACAAGAACATCCTTGGGCTGGTGGAAAGCACCCCTCAGAAGCGCCCCTCGCATGGGAAGAAAGTGCTCGGGGGCCTTGAAGAACACCTCGCATCTTGGACAAAAAGGCTCGGGGGAATGACGGACAAGGAGCCCGAACGAAGGCAAAGACGGATTACTGCGTGCATTTCGGCACTTGACCCACTCTGCGCCATGACTATTCTGAGAGCAGGATCATGCAGATTCCGTACGTTTCGCGTGTGACCAGAGAACTGCCATTCGACGAAGTCAAGGAAAGTTCAGGAACTGCAAATGCCAAGAACGTCTACAGGACAGTTTCCGGCAGTGCGGGGTGTCGCTGATATGGCCAGACGTGTCACAAAGACAGGCAAGAGGAGAAACGATGACTGATAGGGAAACCCGTTCAGGCGAGGCTGCCTCGGTGCAGAAGCAGACAGATGACGCTCTGCGGGACGCGGTCTGGCGGCTCGAAAGCATCATCGAGGGCACCCATGTCGGCACCTGGGAGTGGAACGTCCAGACCGGGGAAACGGTCTACAACGAGGTGTGGGCACAGATCATCGGCTTTACGCTCGACGAGTTGGCCCCCAGCAGTATCAAGACGTTTGAAACGTTTGTCCACCCCGATGACCTGAAGCAATCCGACGAACTGCTGGAGAAGCACTTCAGGGGTGAACTGCCCTACTACGACCACGACTGCCGGATGAAGCACAAGGACGGCCACTGGGTCTGGGTTCACGACCGCGGCCGCGTCATCACCCGCACCGGCGACGGCAAACCGCTGATGATGTTCGGCACTCACACTGACATCACCGAGCGCAAGCAGGCGGAGGAAGCTCTGGTATCATCCCTGTCTCTACTTCAATCCACCATGGAATCCACGGCTGATGGCATCCTCGTTGTAGACCTGAACGGACGCATTACGCTATGGAATCATAAGTTCGCCGACATGTGGCACATCCCGGAAGAGCTCCTGTCCGACCGTCTTGACGAAACAGCCCTCAATTATGTCCTCCAACAGTTGGCTCAGCCGGAGACGTTTCTAGGCAAAATCAGAGAGCTATACGGACGACCGGAAGAATCGAGTGAAGACCGGCTCGATCTTGCGGATGGACGCATTTTCCAGCGCTACTCCCAACCCGAAAGAATCGGCGATGAGATCGTGGGCCGCGTGTGGTCCTTCTCCGACATCACTGAGCGCAAGAGGGCCGAAGATGAGACTCGGCGAGAACGAGCGTTTTTTGACCAACTGGTGGAGACAGCTCCGGAAGGCATTGCAATCACGGATCCCCATAGCAGGGTCATACGCGTGAATGCCGAGTTCGTGCGCATGTTCGGCTATAGGGCTGACGAAGCCGTCGGACAGAACATCGACGACTTGGTGGCATTTCCCGCTTGCGAGGAGGAGGCCAGGGAGATATCAAAGTCTACCAACCAAGGGAAGACCGTCCTTCTGGAGACGACGCGGCGCAGGAAAGACGGCTCCCTCATTGACGTCTCCATCATCGGCGCACCTATTCTGATTGCAGGGAAGCAGGAGGCCAACTACGCCATCTACCGCGACACTACCGAGCGCAAGCAGGCAGAAGCAGTGCGTCTGAAGGTTGAGGCTCAACTTCGTCAGTCCCAGAAGATGGAAGCCATCGGGACACTGGCAGGAGGTGTGGCACACGACTTCAACAACCTGCTGACCGGCATTCTCGGCAACATCGCCCTCATGCGCACCAGCCTGCCCCCAGGAGATCCGTTGCTGGAGAACCTGAATGGAGCCGAGACCGCTGCCCGTCAGGCGGCGGACCTCACGAAAGGACTGCTGACCTTTGGCCGCAGTGCCATGGTCCTGCCAGTACCAATGAATACCACGACTGCCCTCGAAGCGAGCCTGGTACTGCTGAAGCAGTCACTGCCAGCCACCATGGAGATCGTCCGCGATGGTAGAAAGACGGCGTGGAACGTCCTGCTGGACCAGTCGCAGATGACGCAGATCCTCCTCAACCTGGCAGTGAACGCGCGCGACGCCATGGAGGGCAGGGGGACACTGACCATCGGTGTCAGAAACGAGGTCGTGGGAGAGGAGTACCTCCGGGCCCATCCGTTTGCACGCACAGGGGAGTTCGTCCATCTCAGCGTCACAGACACCGGTCCGGGGATTCCGCCAGAGATCCTGGAGCACCTCTTCGAGCCCTTTCATACGACCAAGCCGGCTGGGTTCGGCACAGGGCTCGGACTCTCCATCGTCTACGGTGCCGTCAAACAGGCCGGCGGCTGGATCACGGCAGTATCCACGGAAGGTGCCGGGAAGACCGCCCCTCAAATTGAACAAACACATTCGGGGGAAACCGCCCCTCAGAAGCACCCCTCGGATTGGAAGAACATCCTCGGGGGGATTGAACAAACATCCTCGGGGGCGACCTTCGACATCTATCTCCCTCGATGCCTGGAAGAACCCAGGGAGTCCGTTGCTCCCCCAGCCGCCTTTGTGAACGCAGGCAGTGGCACCGTCCTGGTCGTCGAGGACGAGCCGGTTGTGCGCACGGTCGCCCAGACGTTCCTGAGCAGGAGCGGGTATGTGGTCCTGTCAGCACCGGATGGGGCCTCAGCCCTGAACGTCCTGCAAGAGCACCTGACAGACATTGGGCTCATCCTGCTGGACATGACCATGCCCGGCATGACGATAGATGAGATCGTGAAAGCCATTCGGGCTCTGAACCCGACGGCCCCCATCCTGCTGAACTCAGGGTATACCACTAACGACACCGTCAAGCAGATGCTCGACGAGGGCAGTGTCCAGGGGTTCCTGGGCAAGCCGTACGACCTGCACCAGCTGCTGGAAGCTGTGCAAGTTCTCCTCCACGCAGGCTGAGCGGGCAGCTGACTCCAATGAAAGACCCCAAAGGCAAACTTGGATTCCCGCATGGGCGGGAATAACGGGACAGAAAGTGAAGAATGTGATGTACGGTTGGTCCGAGGAAGGTGTAGCACAGGTGGCAGCAGAACACTGAGAACCCAGTCGGCAAGGACTGGTTCTCAGATGAGCCAACAGGACAGCACAAGGAAGACACAGACCGTCTTCCTCTCTTCTCCTCCCTCCGCATCGCCCGGCTATCCTGCCGGGCGATGTCCTTTCTCGACTGTGACCACCTCACATGTGAGAGGCCGGTGACTGTTGTCGCGCCACAAATCCGATATACTAGCAGAGGTGCACGGGCGTCTGCGAGTCCTGAAAGGGGCTACTGAGCTGCCGAGTGCACGGGCGATCGCACCCCCAAGTCGTGCGTGTGGCCGTCCGCTGCCGTGGGACAGCGTTTTGGCCGCAAGGAGGATTGTATGACTCTTGCTATCGAGCCGGCTGAGCCCGTCACCGTGGAAGTGGCGCTCGGCTGTGGCACCTCGCGGACCGTTACGGTCCACTGGGAAGCGGGAACGTTGTACGCTCGTGCAGGCTCTGAGCCTCAGCTTGCGTTTCAACCGTCCCTTGAAGCATGGAAGCGCTTCTGGCGCGCCGCCGACAAGGCGAACGTCTGGAACTGGGATCACGTGCAGCAGGCCGACCAGCCTGTGCTGTGGCGAATCGCACTGGATACAGGTGTGAAGCGCGTCACTGCCTCTGGCCAGTCAAGCGCGACCGACGAGTTCAAGACGTTTGTGCGTGCCCTCAAGAAGCTGCTTCCCGGCGTCAGCCTCCCCTTTTCCACGTGAAATCTCCCACACCACCCATCCATTCGGAGGAACCCGTGTCCATCACCAGATTCGTCATCAAGAAAGAAGACATCGACCGCACAGCCTGGCAACAGGTCCTGGTCGAAGCCGACCAGAAACTCTGCTCGGTGTATGCCAAGCTGTTCTACCAGCGCGCACAGGAAGCAGGCAAGGCGCACGACTCGCGCACAGAG
>JAPLGJ010000042.1 GCA_026390215.1 Caldisericota bacterium | reverse complement strand
GATTGACGGCATCTGGATCGGGAACTTCAGCGCGGGGGCGTTCAACAACCAGGAGCATATCGCCGCGTGGGGTGTGGAGATTGACCCGGCTCTTCTCTACAAGCCAAGTATGCGAGTGGAGGTGGCGTGCGCTTCTGGTTCTGCGGCCGTGCGTGGCGCCCGACTGGCCATCGGCGCGGGAGAGGCCCGCTTTGTCCTGGCCATCGGGGTCGAGAAGATGACCGCGCTTGACCGGGACGGCGTCACTCGTGCGCTTGCCACGGCATCGTACTGGCCAGAAGAGGGGAGCAAGGGCATGACGTTCCCTGGCTTGTTCGCCATGTGGTCCCAGGCATACCGCGAGCACTATGGGTACAGCGACGAGCAGATGGACCTGTGGCAGGCCATGGTGCATGCCAAGAACCGCGACAACGCGACGCACAATGAGCTTGCGCAGATGTACACCAAGCCCAGCAGTCTGGAGTTCGCTCTGCGCGTGTCCGAGAAGAACCCCGTCGTCGCGGCTCCTCTCAAACTCACAGACTGCTCTCTGGTCAGCGACGGAGCGGCGGCCATGGTGCTGGGACCGATTGAGGATGTCAAAGCCCTCAAGGACCACACGGTGGAGATCACCTCACAGACGCTTGTCACCGACCACATGCAGTCCGGCAAGCGTGACCTGTGGCACAACGTCGCGGGCAGGATGGCTATCGAGTCAGCCTATGGCAAGGCCGGCATCGTTGCATCGGACGTCGACTGTGCAGAAGTCCACGACTGCTTCACGATCAACGAGCTGCTAGGCTACGAGGCAATGGGCCTGTGTGCAGAAGGCGACGGTGGCCGGCTGATCGAACGGGGTGGTATCGTCCAGCCGTACGGCAGCTGTCCGGTCAACCTGAGTGGAGGTCTTATTGGCAAGGGACACCCTGTAGGAGCGACCGGTGTGTCGATGCACGTCTACGTCGCGCGGCAGCTCGAGGGCCGTCCGCTTGGCCTTGGTGCAAAGAATCCGGAGGTGGGGGTCGTCATGAACGTCGGCGGCTCGAACGTCAGCAACTTCGCATCAGTACTGAAACGCGTCAAGTAGAGAGGGAGGAAGCCATGACACAGGGATACGGACTGCAGGACAAGGTTGTCATCGTCACGGGCGGAGCTGCCGGCATCGGCCGGGCCACGGCCATGAGGTTTGCGGAAGAGGGCGCGCGCATCAGCATCTGGGACATGAACGCCGAGGCAGGGGCGGCCACGCTGGCCGACCTGAAGCAGATGAACGTCGAGGCCATGTTCCAGCTGGTCAATGTTGCTGACGCGGACGCGGTTGAGAAGGCAGTGGCAGACATCGTTTCAGCATGGGGTCATGTCGACGTGCTGGTCAACAACGCCGGCATTACGCGCGACGGCCAACTGGTCAAGTACAAGGAAGGAGTCGTCACCGGGACGATGTCGGATGCCAACTTCGACGCGGTCATCGGCGTCAATCTGAAAGGCGTGTTCGTTGCGACGAGGGCTGTTGCTCCTCACATGATCAAGCAGGGGCACGGTGTCATCCTCAGTGCCAGCTCAGTGGTCGCAGCGTATGGCAACTTTGGCCAGACGAACTATGCGGCGACCAAGGCGGGTCTGATCGCGATGACCAAGACATGGGCACGCGAGCTGGGCAAATACGGGATACGTGTGAACGCGGTTGCCCCCGGGTTCACGATGACGGACATGGTCGCCGCGATGCCGGAGAAGGTCCTGGAAGGGATGGTCGCCCACACACCCATGGGACGCATCGGGGCTCCCGCAGATATCGCAAATGCCTACGTGTGGCTTGCGTCCGACCAGGCTGCCTTCGTGCACGGCACGACGCTGGCCGTAGACGGCGGGCTTGTGCTGGGGACCTGAACGTGGCCGACGGGTGACATGTCGACTGAGGCACGAAGCCATTTGATCGCAGGGGAGGGAACGATGGAGCAGGGATCCTGGATGAGCAAGCTGGTCTCGATGGACGAGGTGCTTGGCAAGATATCGTCAAACGACACGGTTGTCGTGGGAATGGCGGCGGCCCAGCCACAGGGGTTCCTGTCGTCGCTGCACAGCATCCGGGAGCGTGTGCACAACGTGAAGGTCATATCCTGCCTTCTCCTGAGGGACTACCCATTCCTGGCTGACGTCGGAACTGAGGCTGACGCTCCTTTCAGGATGGAGAGCTGGTACTTTGGCAACGCTGAACGTGAGC
>JAPLGJ010000081.1 GCA_026390215.1 Caldisericota bacterium | reverse complement strand
TCGCAGACGATGACGATGCTGATACCGACCATCGCTGCTACAGCGATAACATTGACGTGTGTCTGGATGGTCGCCCAGGCAGATCCCTGAGCAGCCTTGGCAATGACTTCGGAGAGAAGGTCGCAGGCATACCCTGACGTTACCAGCCGCGTTGTGTCACCCTCAACTGCGACGTCCGCACCCAGTGACTCGATGACGTCATGGACTGTCATGTTGCCTCCTATTCCTTGTCAGCCAGAAAGATCATTTCAACCTTGGTGGACTTGTCCTTGCCCGAGATGATCACGAGGTGGTCAGAGAACAGGCGGATGTTCGGCAGACCCATGCCCGCACCAAACCCCAGCTCCCTGATTGCGTCGGTCGCGGTGGACCAACCTTCCTTCATCGAAAGATCGATGTTCTCGATTCCAGGTCCCTCGTCTTCGACACGCACGATGATCTCACCATTGCGAGCAATGGCCCGCAGTGAACCCTTTCCTCCCGCATGGATACAAACGTTGATCTCCGCTTCGTAGGCGCAGACGCTCGCTCGTCGAACGATGGAGTCCCCGAAACCCTTGCTCTGGAGGAAAGCCTTGAGCCGAGCTGAGCCTTCGCCGGCATTCTCAAGTCCCGTACTGCTGATGTCATACGCGAAGTCCGCACTACTCTCGAATTCCTTCGACAGGGCCGAGAAACTGCCGAGGGTCATCGTGCGTCGTTGGTCGTGGACGTACACCGAGTAGAAGCTGCGAATGATTGCCGACAGGACGTCGGTGTCCGTGATCATGCCCACCAGCTTGCCGTCTTCCTCGACAACTGGGAAACGCCCGAACTTGAAACGCTGGAAACAGGACAAGATGGTCTCGAAAGTGTCATGAGCGTGCAAGAAGACCACATCGCGTGTCATCACAGAGTCGACAGAGTCGGCCAGACGCCCGTCGGCAAGTGCCTCAATGATCTTCGAAACCGAAATGATCCCTACCAGGCGAGAGTCGGCGTCGACGATGGGCACTCCGGAAATTGACTTCTCCCGCATGAGAGTGCGGGCTGCTGCAACACGATCCTCAGGATGAAGGGCATGCACTGCGGTAGACATTACGCTGGAAGCGTCCAGACTGCTGAACAGCCCCAGATACCGCAGTGCTTCTACGCTCTGCTCGAGGGACATCTACTATCCAGAGAGACCCCGGACATAGAGCTTTCCCGACGCCACGTACACGATGTCGTGTGTCGACAGAAGAACAATGCCCGTCGTGCGTGCCAAGTCGACGACATCCTGAGGCACGTCCTTGCCCCGTGCCACGAGGATGGCCGGCAGATCAAGCATGTGTGCCGTTCGAATGATCTGGGGGGTAGTCAACCCGGTGATGAGCAGCGTATCGGGACGACTCATGGCAAGAACATCACTCATGAGGTCTGAGGCAAACGCGTGGTTCACCTCAATGCTCGCCAGTTGTTCTCCGACGATACACGTTGCACTGGTAATCTCAAGGACTTCACTCAGTTTCAAGTCGACTACTCCTCTCGATCAACCACATACCGATACTATGCTTCCTCCGGGCTTGCCTCTGGTACATGTGACTCCGCAAGTGCCTGATCGAATACTTCGGGAAAGTTGCGCAGTGCAGACTCGAACGCGAGTGGTACGGCCTGCCCCAACCCACAGAACGATGTGTCGCTCAGCAGATTCTGCAGCATGCCGAGGCGCTGCAAGGAAGCGGGGTCTGCCGTCCGGTTGACGAGCGAATCCATGATAGCCTTGATCTGAAGCGTTCCCTCGCGGCAGGGAGTACACTTGCCACAAGACTCATGCCAGAAGAAGTGCGCCACTTCCGCAAGAAACGGAAGGAGCGGCACATCGTTGGAAGCGACGAGAATGACGCCCGACCCGATCGAAACGTTGTAGGCCTTCATGGACGCAAAGTCCAGCGGAATGTCCAGGTACTTGTCCGATAGCACCGTGCCCGCGCTGCCACCGGTCTGGATGAACCCGATGTGCTTGCCTCCCTTGACGCCGCCGCCAAAGGTATATACCAGCTCGCGCAGGGTCACTCCGAAGGGCGCCTCCACGATACCACGATTCACGATGTCGCCTGAGAGGGAGAAAACCTTGGTGCCGGCACTAGACGGTGTCCCGAACGACTTGAACCAATCGCTGCCGTTCAACAGGATCGGTGGTACGTTGGCAAAGGTCTCCACGTTGTTGACGACGGTAGGCTTTCCGAAAAGACCATGCTGAGGTGGAAATGGAGGCTTGTTCCGTGGTTCCCCCCGCCGATTCTCGATGGACTCAAGCATCGCAAACTCCTCACCACAGACGTAGGCGCCACCACCGCGATAGACCTCAATGTCAAACTGGAACCCTGTCCCCAGAATGTCCTTGCCAAGAAGTCCATACTCAGTGGCGTCCTTGATGGCCTTCTTGAGGCGTGCTATCGACATGAAATACTCGCCACGGACATAGACGATACCGACATGAGCCCCCGTAGCGTAGGCGGCAATGGTCATGGCCTCAACGATACTGTGTGGATCTCCCTCGAGAATGAGGCGATCTTTGAAGGTGCCGGGTTCGCCTTCGTCAGCGTTGCACACGATGTACTTCTCGTCGCTCTGTTCCTCTGCAACCATTCCCCACTTCAGGCCTGTCGGGAACCCCGCGCCTCCTCGTCCCTGGAGCTTGCTGTCCGTCAGGATCTGGATGACTTCGCCGGGTTGCATCGCAAGAGCCTTGGCCAGTGCTGCATAACCGTCACGCGCAATGTACTCGTCGATACTCTGTGGATCGATGAGCCCAGCGTTCCTCAGGACGATTTTCTGCTGGCTTAATCCTGTCTCCTTCTCCACAAGACGCCTGCTTGACAGGTTTCTGTCGATGGCGAGGCGTGACACAATACGCCCCTTGAGAAGATGCTCCGTGACGATTTCTTCCACGTCCGTCGGCTTCACACCACCGTAGTAGACGTCATCGGGGAAGACGGCCAGAACGACACCCTGGTCATAGATACCGAGGGCGCCCGTCTCAACCACCGACACCTGGCTGCTCAAGTTGAACCTGGCAATCGTCTCTTCCAGGACGTGTTTGACTTCAAGTGCGCCCTGAAGGACAGAGTTGGAGTCGACGGGAACGACAATCTGGGTCGAGAACAGCTTCACTGTGCACCTCCCGAGCGCTTTGCGTCAAGAATCCGTGGCAGATCATCTGCCGTGAGGTTCCCGTACGCGTCATCATCAATCATCAGTACCGGGGAGACCCCACAGATGCCAAGGCAGCTTGATCCTTCAAGCGTGAACTCGCCGTCTGGCGTCGTCTCGCCGATATCGACACCGAGCAAACGCCTCAGACTGCTCAATATTGCCGGGGAGCCCGATACGTGACACGGGCCGCTCGTACAGACGCGGATGACATGCTTTCCGCGAGGAGTGGTCGACAGCATCGTATAGAACGTGACAAAACCGTTGAGCTGCGCAGGCGAGGTCTCAGCAAGTCGTGCGACTTCGCCCAGTACAGGTCCCGGGAGGGAGTTTCCGTAGTGATGCTCAAGGTCGAACATGATGTCCATGTACGACAGCCGGCCGTGATGGTCCACGCGATTCGTCTCCACCAGCTCGCGCAGAAAACACCTGTCTTCATCGCTCAGAGGCTGCGGCTGATCAGCTGGTCGAGTGACGTTGTCTAATTCCATGGTTTCCTCCCTGATCGTTTTTTTCGGAGCACTGCTGCCCCCCTCAAGAAAGCCGACCGCACTCTGCGACACGTGGAAACCACCCGAGCGCCGATCGTCTCGCACATGTTCCTTGCTGAAACCATTCTTTGGAGACCCCTCGCTGCATCTCCCCTTGTTCCCTTTCCTGGCCGGAATGCAGGGCGGTCACTAGCCCATGGCCTTCCACCCCAGCCTCTGACCTACGGCAGACAGACTGGGGTCATTGTGGATTCGACGATAGTATCCGGCACTGCAGTCAGTTCCGCGGTCAGGCCCTGCAGCTGCTCCTTGTCGCCGTCCACGATGAGCGAAATCACATGCAGGCCATGGTCCCCATATGGCAGTCCGAGGCGTCCGATGATGAGTCCTCCATGGCTTGTAAGTATCTGGTTCACCTTCGGCGCCGTCGTCTCACGCTTGCTGATAATGATGGCAATGACTCCAACATGCTTCGTGCCGTCCATTGACGTACCTCCCTGTCGCTCCTACGGAGTGTTTGAGGCGCCCGCCAGCACGCGGACGCCTCCATGTGTTCCCGTTCTACTTGCAGCTGCGATCGCAGTAGTCGGTATGCAGCAGATGATGAGCTTTCTCGCTGTTCGGTTCACCCAGGAAATCCTTGTAGATCTCCTGGACCTCGGGGTTCTCATGCGACTTGCGAATCGGCTTGCCTGCGTCTTCGCGGTAGATAGCCTCGGCGCGTCTCTTCTTGATGTCGGGATTGTGCGAGATAGGCTGTCCACCTCCGCCAAGGCAACCACCGGGGCAGCACATGATCTCGATGAAGTGATAGGGCGACTCACCCTTCTGCACCTGGTCCATGAGAACACGGGCATTTCCCAGTCCGTTGGCTACGGCGACCTTCAAGGTCATCCCATCGATGTCGACATCTGCACTCTTGATGCCCTCAAGTCCACGAACATCCTCAAAATCGAGCTTCGCCAGCGACTTCTTAGTGATGACTTCATAGGCCGTCCGAAGCGCAGCTTCCATGACACCGCCCGTGGCTCCGAAGATGACTGCCGCGCCGGTCGATTCGCCCAGCGGCTTGTCGAAATCCTCGTCAGGAAGGCTTGCGAACTCGATGCCCGCTTCGCGGATCATCTGAGCGGCCTCGCGAGTTGTCAGGACGTAGTCGACGTCATTGAACGCCTCCTCATCCTTGAGACCCAGCTTCTCCTGCAAGTGATGGAAGGCTGTCTTCATCTCGGGGCGTTCCTTCTCGAATTTCTTGGCAGTGCACGGCATGATAGATACGACCACAATCTTCCTCGGATCGATACCCATCTTCTCGGCCCAGTACGTCTTCGTCACCGTACCAAACATCTGCTGAGGTGATTTGCAGCTGGAAACGTGATCCAGCACCTTTGGGAAGAACGTCTCTGCAAACTTGATCCAACCTGGTGAACAAGACGTGATCAGGGGAAGCGTACCTCCGTTCTTGATACGCCCGATGAGCTCGAATCCCTCCTCCATGATGGTCAGGTCAGCAGAGAAATCGGTGTCAAAGACCTTGTCGAACCCCAGACTTCGGAGCGCCGCGGCCATTTTGCCGGTCGCCTGCGTTCCATCAGGCATGCCAAACTCCTCACCGATGGCAACACGCACCGCCGGAGCCGTCTCGACAACCACGATCTTGTCCGGGTTTCCCAGCGCCTTCCATACGTCCGGGATCTCGCTCCGCTCCGTGATGGCGCCAGTCGGACAGACAAGCAGGCACTGCCCGCAGTTCACACACTCGACGTTCCCCAGACCCTCGTCCAGGAATGTTGAGACCGTACTGTTCGAACCGCGGCCGGCAATATCGATGGCGTAGACAGACTGCACCTTGGCACATACGTTGACGCAGCGCCTGCACAGCACGCATTTGTTGGGGTCGCGTACCAGTGACAGTGATGTGTCGTCAAAAGGCAACCACTCAGTGCGGGTCCGTGGAAACTTGACTTCGCGCACGCCGAGCTCCGCTGCCAACTCACGAAGGTCACATATCTGGTTCTTCTCGCATGTGAAACAGTCCTTGGGGTGATTGGCCAGCAGCAGCTCGATATTGAGCTTGCGGGCCTCGCGGACACGCGAAGTATTGGTCCAGACCTCCATGCCCTCACCGACCTTCGCCAGACATGCGCGCTGGAGGTTACGGGCACCCTTGACCTCAACGACACAAATGGCACACGCGCCCTCTTCGCTGATTCCCTCGAGATAGCAGAGAGTCGGCACTTCAATCTTCGCATACTCCCTGGCCGCCTTCAGGATTGTCGTCCCTTCCGGCACCTGGTAGTCCCGTCCGTTGATTTTCACATTCAGCATTCTCGTCTCCATGAAGTTCCTCCGGGTCTATTACTCTTTGCGGATCGCACCAAAACGACAGCTTTCATAGCAGGAACCACACTTGGTGCACTTGCTCTGATCGATCACGTGAATTTTCTTGACCTCGCCGGTGATGGCGTGGACGGGGCATTGCCGAGCGCATGCCGTGCATCCAACACACTTGTCGGGCGTGATCGAATACGTCAGCAGGTGCTTGCACACATGCGATGGGCACTTCTTTTCATAGATGTGAGCGCGGTACTCGTCTTCGTAGAACCTGATGGTAGAAAGGACCGGATTGGGGGCCGACTGTCCAAGCCCGCACAATGACGTATCCTTTATGACATCGGCCAGCTTGCTTAGCCTCTCGATATCGCCGTCGCGACCATTGCCATCGCAAATCCGTTCCATCATGTGATACATCTGTCGAGTCCCTTCGCGACATGGCGTGCACTTCCCGCACGACTCGTCGACCGTGAACCCCAGGTAGAATTTGGCAACGTCGACCATGCAGCTATCCTCGTCAAGCACGATGAGCCCGCCCGACCCCATAATGGTTCCGATCTCCTTGACCGTATCAAAGTCGATCGGCATGTCAAGGTACTCCGCAGTGATGACGCCTCCAGATGGGCCTCCCGTCTGGGCCGCTTTGAACTTCTTGCCGCCGGGGATGCCTCCTCCGATTTCGAAGACGAGTTCCCTGAGCGTCGTTCCCATAGGGACCTCAACGAGACCGGTATTCTGGACATTGCCTGCGAGAGCGAACACCTTTGTTCCTGGACTCTTGGTGGAACCGACGCTGCGAAACCACTCTGCGCCGTTTGTGATGATCTGGGGTATGTTCGCGTATGTCTCGACGTTGTTGATCAAGGTCGGCTTGTTCCACAGCCCGGACTGGGCAGGGAATGGAGGCTTGACGCTCGGCGTTCCGCGCTTCCCCTCAATAGACCGAAGGAGAGCAGTCTCCTCGCCGCAGACGAATGCCCCGGCGCCGATACGGATCTCGATGTCGAAGTTGAATCCTGTGCCTAGAATACTCCGCCCAAGGAACCCGTACTCGCGCGCCTTGCCGATTGCATACTCAAATCTCTCGATGGCAAGCGGATACTCAGCACGGACGTACACGTAGCCCTTCTCCGCGCCGATGGCATATCCTGCGATCGCCATCGCCTCAATGATGGAGTGTGGGTCTCCCTCGAGGACACTGCGGTCCATGAAGGCTCCTGGGTCACCCTCATCCCCGTTGCAGACCACATATTTCGGAGAGCCAGCCGCCTCTCGAGCGGCCTTCCACTTGAGACCGGTCGGGAACCCTGCTCCTCCCCGACCGCGCAGACCCGAGTCGAGAAGGATCCGGATGATTTCGTCCGGCGCCATCTCGAGTGCCTTTCCGAGAGCGAAGTACCCGTCACGTGCGATGTACTCCTCGATAGAAAGAGGGTCAATGGCGCCGCAGTTGCGGAGGACGCGCTTGACCTGACGCGTGTAGAAGGGGATATCCCCGCTGGTCCGGGCCCTTTTCTCGCTGGCAGGCTCAGTGTACAGCAACTCGCCGACAGTACGGCCCTTTACGAGGTGTTCGTTTACGATGAGACCTGCGTTCTTGACCGTGACCTTCTGATAGAACGTCCCCTCGGGATACACCACGACGATCGGCCCAAGGTCACATGCCCCCATGCAGCCAGTCTCGATGACTTGTACCTCGTCCTCGATGCCATTCTTCTTCAGTTCGTCGACCAGAACGTCTTTGACGCTCTTTTCGCCACTCGTGATGCAGGCGCCGCCTGCACAGACCAACAACTGATTTCGTATCATTGCGTTTTTCCTCTTCCCCCCTGAGCTAGATGTTCTCCCGCTTGACCACCAGATCAGCCACAACATTACCGCCCTGGACGTGCTCGCGGACGATCCTGCGCGCATTCACGTCGTTGACGTCCCCGTACATGACCGCAGGCTGGTCCTTCATGGATACTTCTACGGTCGGCTCCTTGTCGCACAGTCCCATGCAACCGGACTGAACGACCTTGACGTCATGGATGTCTGCTTTCTCGAGTTCGTCGATGATGGCGATGAGAGCGTCCTTCGCCCCGGCTGCAATGCCACATGTCCCCATGGCGACGACGACCTTGCCTCTTTCCTTGGCCTGGCGAAGGTCCATCTCCTTGAGAGTCTGTTCCTTGATGCGCTTCAGCTCTTCCAGTGACTTCATTCGTTCCTCCCCATTCTCCGAGGTTAAGCGTACTTGTTCAGTAACGTTGCGACCTTCTCGGGCGTGGAACGCCCGTACGTGTCCTTGTCGATGACAACGACTGGGGCAAGACCACATGCCCCCACACAACGAACGAGATCCAGACTGAAGCGGCCGTCCCGAGTGGTCTCGCCAGCCTTGATACCCAGAGTCTTCATAACCTTCTCGTAGACCGCATTCGCGCCTCGTACATAGCAAGCCGTGCCCAGGCACACGCTGACGATATGACGTCCCTTTGGAACACGCGAGAAGAAGTGATAGAAGGTGACGACACCGTACACGGTAGAACGCGGCATGTTCAGTCTGCCAGAGACGAACTCGAGCACTTCATCCGGGAGATACCCGAATATCTCCTGGGCGCGGTGGAGCACATTGATGAGGCTGCCTTCAAGAGTTGCCAGCTCACCAATGTAGGCTTCGAGTGCGTCAAACTGCTTCTTCAGTTCAGGGTTCTCTTCAAGACGGTCTTCCAGGTTCATCTTCATACACGTTCCTCCTGTAGAGACTTTTCTATCGCGTGCATCATCAACGTTGCCATGATGAGGTCGTCAGGTGTGTTCACATTGAAGAAAGACATCAGCTTCTTGTCATACCGCATGACGAACCGTCTGTCGACAACCCCAACGCTCAACCGTGTACTTGCGAACAACTCACGGACAGAACGCCGCCCAGTATCCAGAAGGGCACGAGCGATGCTGACCACCCTCTGCGAATAGACGGCGAAGAGTGGTTCAAGCAGGCCATCGATGTTCGGGTAGACGATATCGAGCTTGTTCGCCAGCGCATACGCCTCCATGGCTCCTGCAAGCTGCGGAGATGCAAACGGCATGTCGGCAGCAATGATCAAGTTCAACCACGAATCGGATGCGGTCAGTCCGGAATAGATGCCACCAAGTGGGCCAGCGCCAGCGATACGATCTTGCACGAGAGTGCAGGGAACACCGCAAGAATTGGCGGATCCTTCACTTTCGACAACAATGCACCGTGAATACAGCCCACGAAGCGCCAACAACGGATACTCAAACAACGGCCTTCCCGAAAGCTCCATACGGCACTTGGAGCGGCCCATACGCTCGCTTCGACCACCCGCAAGAACAATGAGATTCAAGGATTCCCCGTCGACCGTGCGTACGCCAACCAGTAGGGAACGGCAACAAACAGCACTCCACCTGCAAGGTTCCCCAGTGTTACGGGGAGAAGATTGCCGAGCAGAAATCCATGTACCCAGGTGAGCTGCTGGAACCCCGGTACACTTCCTGCAGCGGCTACAATCGAGGGGACCCTCCTCAGCATGAGACCGAGGGGAACAAAAAACATGTTGGCAACACTGTGCTCGAACCCAGACGCAACGAATACGGTGACTGGCGGGACAACCGCAAGTACTTTGCCCGTCGTGTCCATTGCGCCCGTGGCCATCCACACGGCGAGGCATACAAGCCAGTTGCAGAGAATCCCCCTGAAGAACGCCGTCCAGAACGGCAGGCTGACTTTCGTTGCGGCCAGTCGCAGCGCGGCGACACCAACAGAACCATCTCCCAACATGTACTGCCGTGCGCCAAAGATCAGAAGCGCCATCAGAATCGACCCAGCCATGTTGAAGAAATACACCAGTACCCAACTGCGCAGGACTCCTCGCCATGAAGATCGATGGCGGCAAGCGGACAGAGCCATAAGACTGTTTCCCGTGAATAGTTCGGCTCCACTCAGTACGACGAGGATCAACCCGACACTGAACACCAGACCCCCCAGAATCCTGGATAACCCGAAGCCCAGGAGCGCGGACGTGTCTGAGAGCACAAGGAGAGAGGCCTGAGCACCGAATGCGATATATGCTCCAGCAAGAACACCGAGCACAGCCAATCGTCTAAGGCTGAGCCCGACCTTGCTCTCTCCGCTGGCCGTTGTCAGTTCAGCGATTTTCGCAGGTGAAAGACACTCCAACGCAGTGCCTCCTTTCTTTCCCACAGGTGTATGTTGCATTGACGGACATTTCCATCAATACAGGCACCAATACCTGGACTCCGCCACCAGTTTCATGGCATCATGTGAATTGTATAACAGGATAGCATGAAGTCAAGGCAATGCTCCGCGCTGTGCCGGCCATAGATTCAATCGTCTGGAGAACTCGGCAGGAGTGGTGGCTAGACCCGAGCGGCAGTTCAGGAAATCCGTTTGATACGACGAGCAATCAACGACGACAGGACTCCCCCGATTACGGCTGTTACGAACTGCGGCCAGCTGAACGAGAACCGTATGAACGCAGCGGCAGCCGCAGGCAGTTTTGTCAGTGTGCCGACAATGGCGCCTATGGCAGCATACAGAAACGCCATTTTTGCGGCTGCGCCCATGCCAAGACCGATCCACCGCATCCTGGAATCAGTTGACCCGCCTCTCCGCGTCACCAGCCAGAACAGCACGACAAGCAGCAGGTTCCCCGCCATGACTGCCGGTATCATCGCAGGTGAAACAAGATGCTGCTGGAACCACGCAGTGACGGGCGCCGCAATCGCGATAATGACGCCGGCCCATACTCCCGTCGTCTCTGTCGCAAGGAGCAGACCGAGGTTTACGATACTGCCTACGAGGAAGAGGTTGACGAAATTGAACGGGGGGGCAGATGGGACGAGCTCCCGTATTGCGAATTGAAGAGCAATAGTCAATGCAAGGACAATGGCGGCTCTCGTAATATACCTGGTTGTCTTCACGCGATCCTCCCGATTCGGGCTGGCCTGTCGTAGTACCTACACTTTTAGTTTACGCTGAACCGACCCGACGGTCAAGCCGACTCGCGCGGAAGACTTCCACCCACTGACTGGCGAAGCGAACAATCATTGACATAACGGGAAAATCAGGTAGAGTAGACATGATAAGTTCCGAAGAGACAAAGGAGAGTTTCATGCCAATTAAGAAAGCTTCTCTTAAGGACGTCCGCAAGACCAAGACACGGACGGCATACAACACTGAGCATACAGCGAAGACAAAACTTGCCTTGGACATGGCTCGCAAGTCCGACTATGCCCCCGAGAAGGTCGTCGACGCTGTGAAGCAGCTTGACAAACTCGCTCAGAAGGGCATTGTCCACAAGAATACGGCTGCCCGCAAGAAGTCTCGCCTGATGAAAAAGGCGAACGCGGCCAAGATTGCGGCCAAGGCTACTGCTTCGTAAGAGCTACTGCTGAAAGCAACCGTTCAAGGGCCACCAGCGCATTGCTGGTGAGCCCTTTCTTCGTTTCATACTCGATTTCCTCGAGGCGCTCGAGCATTGCCTCAAGTTCACGCAGTTTGATACGACTCGCCGCTGTCAGGAGAGCACTCAGCGTATAGTCGTCCAGATACTGATGCTGGGTGCGCAGGCACCAGGCCCTGAGGTCCGCCTTGGGGCGATTGGACTTCGAAACCAGCTTCGCATTCAACAACCGTACAAACCCGACTTCCACATCATAGAGAATGATAGTGTCGGCGGCCCCTGAAGCCGAAAGGTCATAGAACGCCGTCACTGCACGGTCGTATTTCCTGAGAGAGATAGCCTCGACGAGATCGGCAGCAGCAGCAACGTGGCACCGAGGCACGACCTCGCGGACATCAGCGACAGTGACGGCTGTGTCGGTATATGCAAGGAGTTTGTCAATCTCGCTTCGCATAAGGAAGAAGCTGCTTGCTGTCCGCTCCATAAGCTCGTGGACCGCCTGATCCTCTATCGCGCGCCCCTCGAACCTCTTCTTGATCCACGAGCGCACTGCCGTCGGGGGCACGGCGTAGCTCGTAACCACATACGCCTTCTTCAGCAGCTCTGCGGGGACTTTGGCAGGGTCTGCAAATATGACCGTGGTGGTACCGCCGGACAGAAACAGGGGGACCATGGTACCAAGGCGTTTGGCTCCCTTGTCTTCGAGGCCATTGATGACGAGAACCTTGCGCCCGGACCCGAAGCTCTCGCTGCCGAGGAACTCACGGATGCCGTCAACGTTGTCGTCGCTGCCCTCAAACTCGGCATAGTCGAAGGCTCGGAAAACCTGTGCTACCAGTGACCGTGCTGCCTCTTTCGCCTGTGGAATGAAATAGTCGTCTCCGGGCGCAAAGACATAGAGCGACGCCGGCTTCTTCCCTCTGAGGCTTGTGAGACCCTCAGTCACCGAAACGTCGTTGAAGCCCGAAGCGTATCCCTTGGCTGCTGCCATTGCTCCGGTCTATGGATAGATCTTCTCGAGCAGGCGAGGGAAGGGGACCGTTTCCCGCACATGCGGCAGCTTGCAGATCCACGCTACTGTCCGCTCCACGCCAAGACCAAACCCGCTATGCGGGACAGATCCATATTTGCGCAGGTCCAGGTACCACTGGTAGTCTGCTTCGGCAAGTCCCTCGGCATGAACGCGATCGAGAAGCAGCTTGAAGTCGTCTTCGCGCTGCCCGCCTCCGATGATCTCGCCGTATCCCTCCGGAGCCAGCAGGTCAGCGCACAGCACCGTCTGCGGATTGGCAGGATTTGTCTTCATGTAGAACGCTTTGAACGATTTGGGATAGCTGTGTACGAAGACCGGCCGTTCGAACTGGTTAGAGATAAGTGTCTCCTCATCCCCACCAAAATCGTCGCCCCACTGTATCGGAGAACCGGCTTTCTGGAGGAGCTTCACTGCCTCATCGTAGGAGATGCGTGGAAACGGCGTAGCTATCTTCTCGAGCGGAGAAACATCCCGCTCGATGATGGCAAGCTCTTCTTTGCGCTTCTCCAGGACCTGCTGCACGATGTACGTGACGAACTCCTCCTGGACACCGCAGTTCTGTGACCAATCACAGTAGGCCATCTCGGGCTCGACCATCCAGAACTCGGTCAGGTGCCGGCGCGTCTTTGACTTCTCGGCGCGAAACGCAGGACCAAAGCAGTAGACCTTCCCAAAGGCCATGGCCGTCGCTTCGTTGTAGAGCTGACCGCTCTGCGACAGGTAGGCGGGTACGCCAAAATAGTCAGTCGAGAACAGGGTCGAGGATCCTTCACAGGCATTGGCGGACAAAATGGGGGCGTCCATGAGCAGGAAGTCGTTGTCGTCGAGGTAGTCACGGATGCTCTTGACGATCGTGGCACGTATGCGCATGATCGCCCACTGGCGCTTCGAGCGAAGCCACAGGTGCCGGTTGCCCATCAGGAAATCGACGCCGTGTTCTTTGGGCGTAATCGGGTAGTCCACAGCCGCCTGATGCACCTCGACCTTCTGAACATGCATTTCGTGACCGCCGGGCGCCCGCTCTTCGGCATGGATTGCACCGGTGATGCTGATGCTGCTCTCCTGGGTAAGGTGACGCACCGCCTCGAATGTCGACTCGTCGATATCACTCTTGGCAACGACACACTGCATGATGCCGCTGCCGTCCCGAACGAGGACAAATGCCACTTTCCCGCTACTCCGACTGTTATAGACCCAGCCGTTGATGGTCTGGACCTTCCCGACGTAGTCTGCTGCCTTGTCGATGTACATGATTACTTCTCCTCCAGCGATTTCTGATGTGGACACACTGTCGAGTTCAGGTTCGCCCCACACTCAGGGCATAGGCCCCTGCAGTCATTCTTGCATAATGGGAACTCCGTGACTTCAATGAGCAGGTTCTGGCGCACGACGTCGGAAACGTCCAGGACATCCGACTCAAGGGCAAACACTCCTTCCTGATCGGGATCCTCTTCCCCATTGAGAAGATACGTTTCATTGACGTCGAACTCGACATCCTCCATGACCGGGTCCAGACACCTTACACAGGGCTGGCTCACCCTCGCGTTGAACGAACCGGAGAACTGATATCCGATACCAAGATTGCTCAGGACGAACTGCCCCGTCACCGGCTCAAGGAGTGTGACGCCAGAAAGATCTCCGACCGAGGTCTCTTCAAATGCGAAGGATTGGCTGCTTCCTTGCTCAATGTTCAGTTTCTGGAGCTCGAGTCTCATCTTCTTTCTCCTCAACATGGAACTGCGTCTCCGACGCCTTGACGGTCTCAGTAAGCCTCGTCAGGATCTGCTCCAGCTGCTCCAGCATCTTCAGCGAGTAGCCGTCAGCCTGCTGTTCAGCGGCCTTTCGCGCAGCAACGACCTCGGCCATCATACGCTCTCGTTCAGCAGCCGCGGAACGCACGATCTCGTTGTCTGCGACCAGGTCATCGTGTGACCGCTGGCCCTCTTCTATCATCCGGCCACACTGTCGCCTCGCATCGGCCATCAGGGCATCACGCTGTTCCAGCAGGGCACACGCATTCCGAACCTGCTCCGGAAATGCAGTGCGGAGATGTGCGACTGCACTTGCCAGCTCCTCATCCTTGATGAGGCGATAGCCAAACAACCTGTAACTCCGCTCCCTTACCTGATCGATGCGGTCGATGATGTCCTGCAGCGTAAGTTTCTCAATCATGCGTTCCTCCCCTGGACCGAGACAGACCAAGCAAGATCCTGTCTGCAACACTCGCGGGAACCAAGTCACGAATGTCTCCGCCGCCCTCGTACATCTGCTTAATGAGTGTGGAGGAAACGAAGAAATGCTCCTGCGAGCTCATGAGATAGATAACATCCACATTCGGGTCGAGATATCTGTTCGCCCAGGCAAGCTGTACCTCACGATCAAAGTCCGAGACGGGCCGCAATCCACGCAGCATGATGTTGGTACCTACACGCTTCATGAAATGAACGACCAAGTCGTCGAAGCCTTCCACGACGACGTTCGGGATATGTCGGGTTGCGCTCCGGACCATGTCGACCCGCTCGTCCAGTGACCACATTGGACTCTTATATGCTATGCCAGCAACGCCGACAACCAGGCGGTCGCACAAACGCGCTCCACGCTCAATGATGTCGACATGTCCTCTGGTGACCGGGTCAAATGTGCCCGGATAGACGATTTTATCCATGTGTCCCATAGACCTCATGTTCAAGTGTAGTCAAAAGGTGTCCGATGAAAAGAAAAAGAGGGGCGCCTTTCGGCGCCCCTCCTCACGGTCATGGCACATTCAGGCCAGGAGCACCTTGCTCAGAAAACTCAGTGTACGCTCCTGCTGAGGGTGTTCAAACACTTCACAAGGAGATCCAGACTCAATAATGAGTCCCTGATCCATGAAGATGACACGGTCCGCAACTTCCTTCGCAAAACCCATCTCGTGGGTGACGACAATCATTGTCATGCCTTCGTCCGCAAGTCTGACCATCACGTCGAGGACCTCATGGATCAACTCGACGTCAATGGAGGACGTTGGCTCGTCGAACAGCATGAGTTTCGGGTGCATGGCAAGCGCACGCGCAATGGCTACCCGCTGTTGCTCACCGCCACTCATTTGAGCAGGCTTGTGATCAGCCCGATGTGACAGCCCGACCTTCGCCAGAAGCTCCATTGCCTCAGCCTCAGCCTCTTTGCGAGCCGTCTTCTTGACCACGACAGGTCCCAGGGCGACGTTCTGAAGAGCCGTAAGGTGGGGAAACACGTTGAACTGCTGAAACACCATGCCAATATCTTCTCTCAGCCTGCGAATGTCATACTTGCCTGATTCGACGAGCTTGCCGTCGAATGTCACGCGGCCAGCCGACGGGGGCTCGATCCAGTTGATGCACCTCACCAGCGTACTCTTGCCTGAACCTGAGGGTCCCATCAGCACCAGGCGTTCCTTGAAATCCATGTCGAAGCTGACTCCCTTGATGACTTCGAGAGAGCCGAACGACTTGTGCAGATCGTCGACAACGAGCAGCTTCCCCTGTGCCGTCATGCCGTCAGCCATCTCACTCTACCTTCTTCTCGAGACTTCGGGACCACTGCATGACGGGGGTAGTCATGATCAAGTAGATGAGTGCCGCACCGATGAGGGGCGACATGATATTGTACGTGCGGGCGCCAATGATCTTCGCCTTGAAGAGAAGGTCCTCCATGGAAATGAAGGCCACCAGGGACGTATCCTTGATCAGCGCCGCAAACTCATTGGCAAGCGGCGGCAGAACCCGTCGGAACGTCTGCGGGAGGATAACGTGGCGCAGTGCCTGCGCCCGATTCATGCCCAGCGAGAAAGCAGCTTCAGACTGTCCCTTGGGGATCGATTCCACAGCCGCTCTGAAGACCTCGGCTATGTAGGCTGCATAGCATACCGCCAGCGAGACTGCAGCTGCCGGGAATTGGGGAAGATTGACTCCGATAATCGGGAGAGCGTAGTACACAAGCAGGACCAGGAGCAGCGCGGGCGTGCCTCGGACCGCTTCGATATAGAAGCGCGTGACGGCCCCGACCACCCTGCCGCCAAACATGTTCAACAACCCCACCAGCAGCCCAGCGACGGTCGCAAAGATCATCGAGACGACCGTCAGCGAAAGCGTGGTCCACGCTCCTGCCAACAGGAACGGCAAGTTTTCGAAGATGATCGACCACTTAAACATTCTCCGCTACCCCTGCCACGACTGCTATTTGGGCAGGTATGGCGGGTCGGCAAAGAAGTACTTGCGGTAGAGAGTCGCGTACGTCCCATCCGCAACTACTTTGCGGAGGGCCGCGTCGATGTCGCTCTTGAGTTGAGCGTCATCCTTCCGCACGGCGATACCGTACAGCTGCGTCAGGTCCTGGCCGGCTATCGACGTGGTATTGAGGACCTTCAATGCGGGGTGTGTGCTGGCATAGGCCGTGCACACAGGATAGTCATTCACCACAGCGTCGGTCTTGCCATTCTCGAGGTCGAGGGTGGCAAGCTGGATGTCGGGGTAGGAATTGACCTTGACACCCGCAATCAGCTTGGCGGAAGTCTCCCCTGTCGTGCCAGTCTGAACGCCGACTGT
>JAPLGJ010000092.1 GCA_026390215.1 Caldisericota bacterium | reverse complement strand
TTTCTCCATCAATCTGGCTTGCTGTCCTGTGCATGACGCTCACCGGCATCCTGGTCACCGGAACGGGGGGTGAAGGATCGGCGCCTGTCGTGGGAGCATTGCTCATTCTCGGCTCCTGTGCCGCGTGGGGGATCGAGACGAATGTCGTGACGACACTGTCGTCGCGTGACCCCCTCCTGATCACCCTCATCGAATGCGTGCCAGCCGCAGTGATCCTCACGCTGGTGGGTGCCTTCCGCATGGGTGGCCTTCCCCCGGTGCGCGATCTCCTGCTGGGAATACTGCTGGGATCCGTGTCCAACGGAGTTGGCCTGCTGCTCTTCTTCGTCTCGCTGCGGACCATGGGGGCGGCACGGACAGCCGCTTTCGCAGGTGTTGGGCCGCTGGCTGGTGCCCTGCTGTCGCTCGTGCTGTTCCGAACGCCTGTCACCTGGGTCGTCGTGGCGGCGCTTGGACTGACAGCAGCAGCTGTCTTTGTCGTGGGGCGCGACGACGAGCGGCGTTCACTGGCGTGGGAGACCGTGGAGTGATGAACGTCCGCCAAGGCATTCCGCTTGCGCTGGGAGCGGGAGTTCTGTTTGGGCTCAGCGCCCCGTTGTCGAAGCTCATCGTCGCCAACATGGATCCGATCGCACTTGCGGGTGTCCTCTATCTCGGAGCATTCGTGGCTGTGTCTGTCGGTCGTCTGCTCGGGGTGACGCGCGGACTACACAGCGAACCACTCCGGCGCCTGGATGCACCGTACGTGCTTACGATGATCGCCGTCGGAGGGGTTCTGGCCCCTGTCCTCCTGATGTTCGGCGTGCGTGCGGCGTCGGGGTTCACAGCGTCGCTCCTCCTGAACCTCGAGGGTGTGACCACGGCGCTCATTGCATGGATGTTCTTCAGGGAACGTGTGTCGCGGGCGGTGTGGGGGGCGGTCGTCCTGATGACGACGACCGGCGTCCTGCTCACTGGGGTCACGACGGGCGGGATATCCAGCATGGTCGGACCGTTGCTGATTGTTGGCGCTGCCATTGCGTGGGGCGTCGACAACAACGTGTCCGCGCGGCTGTCCCGCTGTGATCCGCTTATCCTGGTCAGTATCAAGGGACTGGCGGCGGGACTCTTCTCTCTGGGACTCTCGTGGGCGACCAGAGGCGGTCTGCCTGCCCCGGCCAGCCTCCTGGCCGGGCTCGGCGTGGGCTGTATCTCCTATGGAGTTTCACTTGTGCTGTTCATCCTTTCGCTCAAAGCCATGGGCGCGGCGCGCACGGGGGCCTTCTTCGCCGTCGGTCCCCTGGCTGGAGCCCTGCTGTCGCTGGCCATCTTCCGCAGTTCGTTTACGTCGGCGATGGCGGTGGCGCTCGTCCTGACGGCGTCGTCGATTGCGCTGGTGGCAAGCGAAGGACTACACGCGCCGATGGACCGCAGCAAACCGAACAGTTGACCGACTGACGGTTCCAGACAGGCTGTAGCGTTTGGAGACGGACTGGTACGGTGAACTCACACATCACTCACACTGGAAATACTGATTGGTTGAACAATACTGTAGTGTCCACCACCCTGTACCAGGAGGAACAACAATGACAACAGCTATCAACAGTGTACTGGCACGAGAGATCCTTGATTCGCGCGGCAATCCGACCGTCGAAGTGGAGGTCACCCTCGCATCTGGCATCATGGCACGGGCGGGCGTTCCATCTGGAGCGTCGACAGGTATTCATGAAGCACTGGAACTGCGTGACGGTGACAAGGCCCGCTATGGCGGAAAGGGCGTCCTGAAGGCCGTAGAACATGTGAACAAGGAGATTGCGCCCGCTGTCATGGGCAAGGATGCTACTGACCAGGCCGGTATCGACC
>JAPLGJ010000001.1 GCA_026390215.1 Caldisericota bacterium | reverse complement strand
TCGGGTGATCCAATTGATGCCCTTCTGCAGCCTCGGGTCGTCGAGATAGCCGAAGCGTATCAAGCTCCACACCATATTTCCAGTCAGGCATGGGATAACCTCGGCTATCCTGCCGCCGCCCACTTTCTGGGCCGTATGCATTGAAAAGCCGCCGTCCAGCGTCTCCTGCGAATTGGAGAGTACGTACTCGCACTGTTCCTTGATCTGTGGATTGATATTAGCGCCCAGTTCCGCGAGCACGATCAGTGACCACACAAGGCCTTCGTATTTGTCGGTGTAGAATCTGGGAAAGGTTTGAAGATACGTGTGCTGACTCTGCTTGTTGAGAATGTCAGGCACCATGCCCGTGTGCATGATCTCTCGCTTGGTAGTTTGCACCAGAGTGTCATCCTGTGGCCTGTCCAGGATGTCGGTCAACGTGAAGTAGCGCACGGAAGGGTTGTCTTCTTCCAGCAGCCAATTCGTTGGGTCTGCTTTGAGCGCAGCTTTCCAATTGCTCATCTTCGTTCCTCCAATGGGGTGAGGACGGTGTCGGGTTTCCTCTTCTCCCATACGACTCTACATGCAGAATGGTATGGGAGAATCCCTGTGTCAAGAAGTGCGCCCATGCTGCAGTGCAGAGAGGTTCTCTGCGCACCGAATCTGCCGCAAAGCACCCGTCCCAGAACCCTCGACGTGGGAGGTCTCTCCGGCTCAATCATCCTGCCGAAGGTCGGCGACAGGCGTGTGCAAACGCGGTGGCGTCAGTACCGCGAGCATAACCCAGGCGTTGTGCAGGTGCTCCATGGACTTAGACGAGTGCCAAAGACGCAGCGTCGATGAGGTGGTGGTAGAGATAGGGGAGAACAGGCAGTCCTGCGAACCATCTACAATGCTACTGTTCATGCTGGTCTTGGAGGTGGTCCTTGGTACTCGCAACTGTTGTCAGTAGCCGTAGTCTCTTCAGGACTGAGCTTGCACCTGCAACGACAATCAGTTCGACAACGTCTCCCTCCATACTCCCTCCTGACAGCCTCACCGCACTACAGAGCGAACGTGAGCCCTTTCTTGTCCAGCAACCATCCTATGGCACTCAGCGTTCCAACCATCAGAACTGCCTGTATGACCACCAACCAAGCCGGCGCTTGCACGTACCAGCCCGGCGCGTTCGGTACGGTGAAAATGCCGAGCATGAGACCATGCAGAACATACAGGATCAGCGGGTTCCTGCCCCACACCTTCAGGACAGGGACTGTCCAGCCGAAACGGCGATCCAGGAGGTGGAAGAGCCAGAACACCAGCCCGCTGCCACCGAGCGTGATGAGAACATAGCTTGCTGAGACGCGGTGCTTGCTGACAGGAACCACGAGCGCTAGTGCGAGGCCGATGAGAAGGACGCCCACTGAGACGTCCGGAAACCACTTCCTCCGGGGCTCGTCGTGGAAGAGGTCGCCCAGCACTGTCGCCAGCACCATCATCGCACCCCATGACAGAGCGCCCATCAGCCCTCCGTGTGTCGACTGCAAGACGTCGGCAAGCCAGATTCGGTCGAGCAGGATCTGGTACCCGGCCAGCACCACAACCCCGGCAAGCCAGCGCACACGTGCAGGTAGCCCGATGAACACCAGGGTGATCAGCCCGGCTACCCCTATCGCCTGCAGGAGCCCCCAGTTCGACTGATCCACGACTACACCTGAGAGATCCCCCAGGACGGTCAGCACGGCGCCGATACCGACAAGCGCGAGGTACCGGACGATGAAGTGCTGGACTGTCTTGTTCGTGCCAACGCGAGCTTGCCTGCCTCGCCACGACAGTCCGAACGTGAGGCCGATGGCCAGGATGAACAGCGGAGCGACGATGTCGGCCTCCGTCAGGCCAACGTCCGGCGCATGCTTCAGCCAGCCTGGAACAACCGCAGAGCCTTCCAGGTAGTCGGCCAGCACCATGAGCAGGATGGCGAATCCTCTGAACTCATCTATGGATCCCAGTCGCGTGCGCACGTCACTCATCGTTACTCCCTGACGATCACAGCATGCCCTGATCCAGAACAAACGCAAGACAGACTGAGAAGTCAAGCGTTGACCGTCCTGCCGGAGGTGACATCATGGCCGTCGGAGGAACGAATGGATACAGCTTCTTTCGACGTCGTGGTGAGCTGCAGTCGCTATTGCGCCAGATTGAACACTTGCCACGGTGTGGTATAGAGATTGAGGCCGCGGTAACCGGCTCGAATATGAAACATGATCAGGACAGCCTGTGCGGCTTCTGGCATGTTGATATCGATGGTGACTTCAGTCCCATTCTCCACCGTGACGACCGAGTTCGAGACTGATGCACCCGTCACCAGATCGGTAGCTGTTGCCTCTTTGCCGTGCTGGAGCTGCACGACCAGTTTCGGCTGGTCCGCAAAAGGTATGCCGGTGCGCGCCGCGAAAACCGATATCTCGGCGACTGAGTCCTCGGCCGGGGCGACAGGAAACGCCAGAACGAGGCGCAGGGTTCCTGGTGTAGGCTTACTCGCCGTAGCAGACTGCAGCTCAAAGTTGCGTCCAAACCTCTCAAGAAGGAAGTCGGTTGGGATCAGGAAGAACGGTGCAGCCTCTAGCGATAGATGCAGATGCTTGTCTGCCATGAAGACTTCGTTCTGGCGGCAGAAGCTTGCGAGCAGATTGTAGCTGACGTCTGTCTGGCTGCGATAGAGCATTGTCGACGCATACTTGAGGCTGACCTGGCCGGCAGTGAGCCGGAGGTTTCGAAGTGGCAGTGGTAGCGAGGCCACGAAGGATGGCGGTGTCAGGAGAGCCAGCGGATTGTAGAATCGTGGCATGGGGAAGTGCCGCTGGTGCACGATATACGTGTACTGCGTGGGACTCATGCTGAGGTCAGACAGGGCGGCAGTCGCATACAGATAGGCAGCCTGATGGTCTGGATTGAGGTCGAGGGGCGAGGGAAGCACGACGACGGTCGGAGCAAAGGAGTGCAGCACCGACTCGAAGTCCTTCAGGATAGCTGCAGCATTGTACGCAGAGCCAGGAGAAAGCGCGTCGCCGTATGGGACAACCCTGGTTCCGGTTGCCAGGTGAAGCCGGCTTGTCCCGGGCTGCCAGGTTGTTTCCCAGATGCGCAGCGTACCTGCGTCCGGATAACCCAGGAACGTGAGGTCATCCGGATTCAGTCCCAGCGACTCTGTCCCCTTGATGGCCTCGGCATGGCGCGTTTCGCCCAGAGACCGGTACTGGGCGGGAGTAAGAGCCGGTATCTTCCTCAGAGCCCAGTACGCGAGTTCATGGTTGTCTCCATATGTGAGGTACACGACATGCACCCGGGCTCCTGTGGCGATTGCCTGCTGGATGAGGCCCCCGGTGGCAATACACTCATCGTCTGGGTGAGGGGCTACGATGAGTACGGCGTCCTTCGAACTCAGTAGAGGCAGTTGGTTTGCAGGATCGGAGAGCGTAGTTGCCAGGCCGGGAGCGGCGAGTGATGAACCGTAGAAGGCAAGCCACAACGCCACACTCACGACGACGGCCACCGCCACACAAACAGACATGACAAGTCCCACTCGATGGCTCATGAGGTCAGTCTACAGATGAAACGGAGACGGACAAGGGAAGCCTGTACGGCTCCTCCTGTAGGGTCGTCAGGCATTCAGTTGCTTCAGCATCTCCTCTGACCGCGAGAACAACAGCGAGTGGCCTAGGTCTGAAGTCAGTCCCAAAGCGAGAAAGAGGGGTCACGGTGGTCGGGTGGTGGAGATAGGGGGGCTCGAACCCCCGACCTCCTGCATGCCATGCAGGCGCTCTCCCAGCTGAGCTATATCCCCACGTCTTGGAAACGAACAGTCAAAGTATACCGGGAAGGTCCCGAGTGTCAACCGCGGCAGGCACCATTCGCGTTGCAGGCTGGTCGTGCTACTATGAGTCTGTGACCGAAGACGACTGAGAGGTGAAACATGCGGGCTGTGGTGCAACGAGTGAGCAGTGCGTCGGTCGCCGTCGACGGCAAGCAGGTTGGGCATATCGAAGCAGGGTTGCTGGTGCTGCTGGGGGTAGCTCCTGACGACGGCCCCGAAGACACGGCGTTCATGGTGCGCAAGTTGAGTGGCCTGCGCATCTTCGCAGACGAAGACGGTCTGATGAACCGCTCGGTGGCAGACATCAAGGGTTCCTTTCTCGTCGTCAGTCAGTTCACCCTGTATGGAGACGTGGCTCGAGGCAACAGGCCCAGCTTCACGGGTGCCGCCGCCGGGGCGTATGCCGATGAGATCTATCGGGACGTATGCACGGGACTGCGAAGTCAGGGATTCGACGTTCAGAACGGCGTCTTCGGGGCGCACATGGAGGTCAGTCTGGTGGGTGACGGCCCGGTCACCATCATCATCGAGACGGACAGCCGCAAGAAGCGAGCCCAGTAAGCCAGACAGCTTTGCACGTGAGAAGCCGGGGCAATCGCCCCGGCTTCATCGATGCTGATACAACCAGATCTGGCGAATCAGCGCGATTCGTTGGCGTGAGCGACAGCTGTCTCCATGATGCCAAAGGCTTCCGTCAGCTGCTCGTCCGTGATCTCCAAAGAGACCAGCATGCGGATGCAGTTGCCGTAGATGCCCGAACCGGCCACGAATACGCCGTGGTGCAGGCATTCCTTGATGATCTGACCGTTCAGCTGGGTTGCAGGCTCTCGGGTGGTGCGGTCCTTGACAAACTCGATGGCCTGCATGGCACCCAGGCCACGGACATCGCCAATGATCTCGTACTTCTCCTTCCAAGCACCCCAGTGGCTGCGAATGAGCTTGCCAAGAGCGACAGCGCGGTCGAGCAGGTGCTCGTCCTCGATGATGTCGACGACTTCGCTGGCCGCGCGGCATGCAACAGGGTTGCCGATGTAGGTGCCACCGAGGCTGCTGCCGGGCAGCTTGTCCATGATGTCTTTCCGGGCGATGACTGCTGACAGCGGCATGCCGGCCGCCAGGGATTTGGCTGAGCAGATGATGTCCGGAACCACGTTCCAGTTCTCGATGGAGAAGAACTTGCCGGTACGACCGACGCCGGCTTGGATTTCGTCGACGACGAGAAGGATGCCGTACTTCTTCGAGACCTCACGCAGCATCTCGAGGAAACCATCAGTCGGGACGCGGAATCCACCCTCGCCCTGAACGGGTTCGACGACGAAGCAGGCG
>JAPLGJ010000222.1 GCA_026390215.1 Caldisericota bacterium | reverse complement strand
CAGATACTCGGCCGACAGGGCCTGCAGCGCGAATGTCAGGTCCATGATCTCGATGGGGTGCCCGTCGGCGCAGGCCAGGTTGACAAGGCGCCCCTCACCCAGGACATAGAAGTGCTTGCCGTCGCAGGCATACTCCTCGATGTTGTGCCGGACTTCGTGGTGCTGAGGGTCCTTGTTCCTCAAGTACTGAACGTCGACTTCGACATCGAAGTGCCCGGCGTTGCACAGGATTGCGCCATCCTTCATGACGCCGAAATGCTCCTTGGTGATGACCTTGTCGTCGCCGGTGCATGTGATGAAGATCTCACCGATGCTGGCGGCCTCGAGCATGGGCATGACCTGATAGCCTTCCAGGTGGGCTTCGACACCCTTGACAGGGTCAACTTCTGTAACGACGACTTGGGCTCCGAGGCCTCTAGCCCGCATGGCTACACCCTTGCCGACCCATCCGTACCCGGCGACGACCGCGACCTTGCCAGCGACGTTCATGTTGGTCGTCCGCAGAATGCCGTCCCAGGCGGACTGCCCTGTGCCGAAACGGTTGTCGAAGAGGTGCTTGCACAGGCCCTCGTTCACCCCGATGACCGGGAACGACAGTCTGCCCGCGCGGGCCAGCGCACGGTCACGGATGACTCCAGTCGTCGTCTCTTCGCAGGCTCCCACAATGGCGGGCAGCAGCTGAGGATGCTCAAAGTGAACGGCGTTCACGAGATCTCCACCGTCGTCGATCAGCAGGTTGGGCTTGGTGGCCAGGACGTTACTGAAGTATTCCTTGTACTCAGCGGGCGTCTCGCCCCGTTTGGCGAAGACCGTGACTCCGCGTTCTGCAAGTGCCTGAGCCACGTCATCCTGCGTGGTAATGGGGTTGGACGCCGTAATAGCGACATTGGCGCCGCCGCGCAGCATCACGTAGGCCAGGTTGGCCGTCTTGGCTTCCAAGTGGAGAGCGATGACGACATTGAGCCCGGCAAAGGGCTGTTCCTTCTCGAAGCGCTCGGCAACCGACGACAGGATCGGCATGTGACGGATCGCCCACCGCATTTTCTGTTCGCCCGACTGGCTGCTCATGATCCACCTCCATGGAAGCAATGAATGGGCCGCCGGAGGACGATGTCCCCACGGCGGCCTGGGAAAGAGTCGACTAGCGCTGTTCCTTGTAGTACGGCTGGCCGTCTGCTGCGGGAGCGATCGACTTGCCGACGAAGCCTGCCAGAACAGCCAGCGTAAGGACGTAGGGAAGGATGAGTGTGAGTCCAGGTGCCAGCTTGGGAGCGATGCCCGTCACGGCGATGACGGATTGGACCATCTGGCCCGTTCCAAACAGGAGTGCCGCCCCAAGAGCACCGAATGGGGTCCACTTGCCAAAGATCATGGCGGCCAGGCCGATGAACCCGACACCGTTGGGCATGGAGTCACTGAACCCCGAGAATGAGCTGATGGACAGTGCGGTACCGCCAATGCCTGCGAGTGCAGCCCCTGCGATGACCGCGAACCAGCGAACGCGGAACACGTTGATACCGAGGGTCGTTGCTGCCTTGGGATTCTCACCGCAGGTGCGGATGCGCAGGCCGAGGACCGTGTGGTACAGGAGCACGTGCATGAGAACCGTACAGATGAAGCCGAACCATATCATGAACGACAGGTTGGAGAAGGCACCCAGAAGAGGGATCGTGGCAAGGAAGGGGAGCTGCACGCGATATGCCTGAGCCCCAAAGTAGTTCTGGATCTGCGGCGAGTACCCGGTTGTGCTGAAGATGAATTCCAGCAAATACGTCATGAGGCCGACGGCGATGACGTTGACGGCTGTTCCGGCGACCGTCTGATCGCCATTCCACCTGATGGTGATAAAGGCGTGGAGCGCTCCTACAAGGCAGCCGACGGCGATACCGAGGAGCAGGCCGATCCAGGGGGAATGGGAGAAGAATGCCCCGAGCAGCCCGAAGAAGGCGCCAAAACGCATGACTCCGTCCAAACCAATGTTGACGACGCCTGCGCTTTCGCTGAGGACGCCACACAGCGCAGCAAACAGGATCGGCGTGGTGTAGTCCAGCATCTGAGCAATCGTGAGGTTGATCTGCGTAATGTTCATGTTGCGGCCTCCTGGTCTGCTGGCGGTTTTGTGCGGGTGCGACGGCGCTGGATGATCTTGACCAGGTAGTATCGCACGGCAACCTGCAGGGCGATGAAGCCGACGGCCATGCCCTCGATGATGTTGGAGAATGTCTTGGGGATGTTGGCGATCTGCATGGACGTGGCTCCGGTACGCAGCGCTCCAATGAACAGTCCTGCAAGTACGACACCCAGGGGTTCGCTCTGGCCGATCAACGCGATGCCGATTCCGGTCCAGCCGTATCCCATGGTCGCGGTATTGGGGAACTGGTAGGTCAGACCCAGGATGAAGAAGGAGCCGCCGAGCGCTGCAAGGCTGCCCGAGAAGAACATGAGCTGCAGGATGCGGCGGCTGACGTTGATACCCTGTGCACGCGGGGCCTCCATGCCAATGTTGGCAGTGTAGCCGATGGCGCGGATCTCGTAGCCGACTGTGGTCTTGTAGAGGAGGAACCACGTGGCATACGTCGCGATCAACACCAGCAGAATACTGGTATTGAGGCGTGTCGGCATCATGATCCTCAGCAACTTGGCCGTGTCAGCCACATAGAAGGAGCCAGAAGTGAACGTCTGGGAGGGGGGCGTCATCGGCCCGAGCACCAGCCAGCTAGTGATCAGGAACCAGGCGATCCAGTTGAGCATGATGGTGCCGATGACGATATTGACGCCGCGCTTGACGTAGAGATAGCCGGCGACTGCCGCCCAGGCGCCACCTGCGAGCATCCCCATGATGATACAGATGGCTCCATGCAGGAGTTGCGCTATCCAGCCGAGGGTGCCAAGAGCCGCGTACATGGCGCCAAAGGTGTGGGCTACCGGAGCCCAGTATCCAAAGAAGGTCGCTACGATGGCGCCTACCCAGAACTGCCCCTCGGCGCCGATGTTGAACAGGCCACCCTTGAATGC
>JAPLGJ010000026.1 GCA_026390215.1 Caldisericota bacterium | reverse complement strand
ATCCCGGGGATTGACAGTGAAGGCATCTACTCGCTCTGGACCATTCCCGACATGGACCGCATCATTCAGGCCGTGCACGCTGGCGCCAAGAAGGCTGTCGTCGTCGGAGGGGGCTTCATCGGCGTCGAAGTCGCCGAGAACCTGAGGGAGCAGAAGGTCGACGTCACGCTGGTCGAGATGCTGCCGCAGGTGCTGGCGTTCCTCGATCCCGACATCGCGGCCTACGCCCATCAGGAACTGCAGATCCACGGCGTCGACCTGCGCCTGGGTGATGGCGTCAAGTCGTTTGTGAAGAACGGGGACAGGACACTGACTGTGACGCTGACCAGTGGAGCACAGCTTGCAGCAGACTTGGTCATCCTTGCCATCGGCGTACGTCCAAACACCCATATTGCTGAACACGCGGGACTCACGATCGGCACATCGCACGGCGTTCTGGTGGATGAGCACCTGCGCACCAGTGACCCCGACGTCTACGCGATCGGCGACGTCATCGAGGTCGAACACTTCGTGACGAAGAGCAGGGCACTCATCCCGCTGGCGGGTCCTGCCAACCGGCAAGCACGCATCGCCGCCAACAGCATTGTGGGACGTGACGACGTTTACGGGGGCACGCAGGGGACATCGATCGTCAAGGTCTTCGATCTTGCCGCAGGAGCAACTGGCGCGAGCTCGTCTCTGTTGATGAAACTGGGTATCCCGTTCCGGTCCGTCACCATCCATCCGGGTTCGCATGCGGGATACTATCCGGGCAGCACCCCAGTCCATCTCAAACTGCTCTACAGCCCGGAGGGCAGGCTGCTCGGTGCTCAGGCCGCCGGGTACGATGGTGTGGACAAGCGCATCGACGTCCTGGCCACAGCCATACGTCTGGGCGCTACCGTCGACGACCTCACCGACCTTGAGCTTGCCTATGCCCCACCCTACGGCAGTGCCAAGGACCCGGTCAACATGGCGGGTTTTGTGGCCCAGAATGATCTCGAGAGCCTGGCACCCGTCGTAACGCCCGACCACCTGGCCGACGAACTGGCCAAGGGTGCGATTCTCCTGGACGTGCGTGAGCCGGAGGAGACGTCCTGTGGCATCATCCCCGACGCCGTCACCATTCCACTCTCCACCCTGCGCGACCATATCGACGAGTTGCCCGCGGGGAAGAAGATCATCCTTACCTACTGCAAGGTGGGCCTGCGCGGGTACGTTGCACAGAGAATCCTGGCCCAGAACGGGTTCCAGGTCGCCAACCTGACTGGTGGGTATACAAGCTGGGAAGCTTCTGTGACACACGGTATTGAGGAACAGCCCACTCGCCCCGAGCGCGAAGCGGACGATCAGCAGACCTGCACGAGCGGGCCGTGCGCCACGAAGGCAGAATTGCTGGCGCCAAACACCGCAGCTTCGACGAAGACCGTCGAGATCGACGCCTGTGGCCTTCAGTGCCCAGGACCGCTGCTCAAGTTGAAAGAAGCACTTGCAGTGACAGGGCCTGGTGACACGATCAAGGTCACGGCCTCGGACCCCGGATTCTACGCTGACGTCGCGGCCTTTGCTCAGGCACAGGGTCTGGAAGTAGTCGACCGCCAGCGCGGCAAGCTGGTCACGGCGACATTGCGAAAGCCTGTTCAGGCTGCCACTGCGCGGGGAGTTACCGTCGTCTCCGGCAAGGCGGACGACCACGCGACCATCATCGTGTTCAGCAACGACCTGGACAAGGTCATCGCAGCATTCATCATCGCAAACGGCGCCCAGGCCATGGGCAAGAAGATCAGTATGTTCTTCACCTTCTGGGGTCTGAACGTCCTGCGCAAGGACGAGAACGTGCGCATTAAGAAGACGTTCATCGAACGGATGTTTGGCATGATGATGCCACGTGGCGCGACGCGTCTCATTCTGGGCAAGATGCACATGATGGGGATGGGCACTGGCATGATCCTGGGTCTCATGAAGAAGTACAATGTAACGCCTGTCGAGGCAATGATGCGGTCTATCCTCGATGGCGGCGGCACATTCATCGCGTGCACGATGTCGATGAATCTCATGGGAATCCGTCGCGAAGAGCTCATCGATGGCATCGAAGAGGGTGGCGTGGCGACTATGCTGGGCGACGCGGACCAGGGACACATCAACTTCTTCATCTAGCATGCCTTTCATTAAAGAAAACGCGCTCTGGCATACAGCCGGGGCGCGTCTCCTATCACCTCACGTTGCGTCACAGTCAAGAGGGCAGGACAAACGAAAGCCCCCGGCGAAAGCCGGGGGCTGATTGGGTTCAGTTTAGGGGGAAGACTACTTGATCGTAACGTCCTTGGCCTGCGGACCCTTGTCGCCTTGCACGACTTCGAATTCGACCGCGTCGCCTTCCTTCAGCGACTTGAAACCTGAACCGAGGATGGCGCTGTAGTGG
>JAPLGJ010000129.1 GCA_026390215.1 Caldisericota bacterium | reverse complement strand
TCCCGGTCCCCTGTCGGATGGGCGCCAGGGCGACGACCAGGAGTGCAAACAGAGCGAGCGATGGGACCGTGAACAGAACCGACGCGGCTCCAATAACCCAACGGGCGACGCGCTCATGTCCGGAAATGACGATCCCGAGTGACACGCCGATGGAGGCCGCCAGCACAAGAGCCACGCCAACCATCGATATGTGCTGGAGCGTGCGCCGAAGCATCTCGGCTCCGTATCCAGCAATGAACGTCTCGACCATGGTCACTCCTCTCTGGCTTAGGTTATACGACAATTGAGACAGAACTGCAAACCAGCAACCAGGGTGTCATCGCAGTAGTCGGCCTGATGCCCCCGCCCTTTTGGAATATACTGAAGTGAAGTCATTCAACGGGAAACCAAGAGGTCCGCATGAATACGATCTGCACGAGAGAAGAACTTGGACGCAATGTCGTCCGATATGTCGTCGACGCTCCGCTGGTAGCGACCCACAGGAAGCCCGGGCAGTTTGTCATCGTCCGTGTGACGGACCACGGCGAGCGGATTCCGCTGACGATTGCCGACGCAAACCCGGAAATGGGGACCATCTCCCTGATCGTCCAGTCCGTCGGCAAGACCACGCGTGAGATGGCCATGCTCAAGTCCGGGGACACCATCCATGACATCGTCGGCCCCCTGGGCAGACCAACGCATATCGAGCAGTTCGGGTGCGTGCTGTGCGTCGGCGGCGGCATCGGGATAGCTCCTCTCTACCCTATCGCAAAGGGCATGAAGGAGGCCCACAACCATGTCATCACGGTCCTCGGAGCCAGGACACACGACTTGCTCATCCTCGAAGACGACCTGCGCACTGTCAGCGATGACCTCATCGTCACCACCGACGATGGGTCGTACGGCGCCAAGGGGCTCGTGACCGACGCAATCCGCTCTCTCGTGAATGGCGGGACGCACATCGACCAGGCTGTCGTCATCGGCCCCCCTCTCATGATGAAGTTCACGTCTCTGCTCACCAACGAACTCGGCATCCCCACGATTGCCTCCCTGAACCCCATCATGATCGATGGAACCGGCATGTGCGGCGGATGCCGCGTCACGGTAGGGGGCGAGATGAAGTTCGCCTGCGTCGACGGCCCCGAGTTCGATGCGCACAAGGTAGACTGGGACAGCATGATCCGTCGTCTCGGGACGTATCGCACGGCTGAGCAGGTGGCAGCTGAACGCTATAACCACGAATGCCGCATCGGCCTGGACGCCGCGGAAGCTCGATGAACGCTGCCACTCGACTGAAGCTGCCACCGGTGGTCATGCCCGAGCAGGACCCTTCTGAACGCGTCCACAACATCCGCGAGGTGCCCTTCGGGTTCACCCCCGCAATGGCGGTGCAGGAGGCACAGCGCTGCCTTCATTGTACCAACCAGCCCTGTGTGGAAGGGTGTCCCGTCGGCGTGCGCATTCCCGACTTCATTCAAGCCATCGAGTCGGGTGACTACCTGGCCGGAATCGGGATCATCAAGCAAACCAACCTGCTGCCGGCCGTCTGTGGGCGCGTCTGCCCCCAGGAAGAGCAGTGTCAGAAGGACTGTACAGTAGGCATAGCACACGGGGACGTTGGACAAGCTGTGCAGATCGGCAAGCTGGAGCGATTCCTGGCCGACTGGGAACGAGAGAACCACGCTGCAGTCATCCCTCAGATCGCACCCTCGACCGGCAAGCGCGTAGCTGTTATCGGCAGCGGTCCCGCAGGCCTCACCGTAGCTGGTGATCTCATCAAGCTGGGCCACGCCGTCACCGTGTTCGAGGCCCTGCATATGCCGGGAGGCGTCCTGGGATACGGCATTCCCGAATTTCGTCTGCCCAAGGAGATCGTCTATGCGGAGGTTGCCTACCTGACCAGGCTCGGCGTCGATTTCCGCTACAACACGGTCATCGGCAAGTCCCTCACAGTCGACGAGGTGCGCAGAGACTACGACGCCGTGTTCATCGGAAGTGGCGCCGGACTTCCCAATTTCCTTGGCATCCCGGGCGAGAGCCTGCTTGGCGTGTACTCCGCCAACGAGTATCTGACGCGCGCCAATCTCATGCACGCCTACGACGAGAACTCCGACACCCCCATCCTGCACGGCAAATCGGTGGCGGTCCTGGGCGGCGGCAATGTCGCCATGGACTCGGCCCGGACGGCACTGCGGCTAGGAGCCCACAGGGCCATGGTCATCTATCGACGCTCAGAGGAGGAAATGCCCGCCCGCAAGGAAGAATATCGCCATGCGGTCCAGGAGGGAGTCGAGTTCCATTTCCTCCAGAACCCCCTGGAGGTCCTCGGCAACCCTGAGGGATGGGTCACCGGCCTGACTCTCCAAGAGATGCAACTCGGCGAACCGGATGAATCCGGTCGCAGGCGGCCACTGCCGATTCCCGGCCAGACCAGCCATACCCTTGCGGACATCGTCGTCGTGGCTATCGGCAACAACCCCAACCCACTGATCCCCGCCGCTCTCCCGAGTCTGCAGATGAACAGGCACGGTGGCATCATCACTGACGAAGAGACCATGGAGACGCCGATCCCGGGAGTCTTTGCAGGTGGCGACATCGTGCTGGGAGCCGCGACAGTCATCCTGGCCATGGGCCAGGGTCGCAAAGCTGCACATGCCATCCACGCCTTGCTCATGAGAACCACCGAGATAGCCAGGGACTAGACCAGACACACGGGAAGCATCTGCGGGCCGGAGGACGTGTTCCGGCCCTTCTTGCCGCTATTCTACTGCACTCATCCGGGGCTATCATGCCTTCTGTGCCTATGCGCAGCAGGAGTGAGCTGCCGTTGGGTAACGAGAAGAACGCGAACGCACCACCTGCACTCCTCCGTCTTGCACTCCTCCGTCTTGCATTCCTGCCTGTCTCGCAGACAATGAATGAAGAGGATCTTCTCCGGGAGGCGCCACATGGCAGACGACGCGTTGTTCGACAGCAGGGCTGACACTTACGATAGCTGGTACATGACACCCTTGG
>JAPLGJ010000119.1 GCA_026390215.1 Caldisericota bacterium | reverse complement strand
GCAACGATGGTCGAGTTTGCGGGCTACGAGATGCCGATTCAGTACACGGGTATCATCGAAGAGCACAAGGCCTGCCGCACAGCCGCGGGAGTGTTCGACGTCTCGCACATGGGGGAGATCGAGGTCGAAGGACCGGATGCCGAGAAATTCGTCAGCTACATCTCCACCTGGAACGCGGCTCTGCTCGAGCCGTACGAGATTAAGTACGCCGAGTTCCTGTACCCGGAAGGGACCGTCGTCGACGACTTCTTCATCTATAAGTACAGCGCGACCAAATTCCTGCTGGTCGTCAACGCCGGCAACTACGAGAAGGACCTCGCCTGGGTCTCGGGCCACAAGCTGGGCGATATCACCATCACCGGAGCGACGGCCAAGTATGCCGAAGTGGCCCTGCAGGGGCCAGCGGCCGAGGACATCCTGAAGGGCATGACCCCCGCCGACGTCGTGGGCCTGGGGTACTTCCACTTCCTGGAGACCACCGTCGCCGGACGCAAGTGCATCGTGTCGCGCACCGGCTACACGGGCGAGGATGGGTATGAAATCTACGTTGCCGCCGCAGAGGCAGGGTTTCTATGGAATGCCATCCTGGACGTCGGCAAACCGTTCGGCCTTGTTCCCAACGGGCTGGGTGCGCGCGATACGCTGCGCTTCGAGGTGTGCTACTGGCTGTACGGCCATGACCTCGACAATACGATAGCGCCGCTCGAGGCAGGACAGAACTTCGTCATCAGCTGGGACCATGATTTTGTCGGTAGGTCCGCCCTGCTCGCCATGAAGGAGAAGGGTGTCCCGCGCACATGGATCGGCGTGAAGATGAACAGCCGGGCCATCCCGCGCAACGGGTTCGATTGCCTGGCAGGCAACCCGGACATGCCCGTCAAGGTCGGCTACGTGACCAGCGGCAACTACTGCCCGACGCTGGGTGGTTCGTATGCCCTGTGCATGGTCGACAAGGATGCGGTGAAGGTCGGTGACACGGTGTACATCCCTATTCGCGGAAAGGCCGAGGCGGGCGTCGTGGTCAAGCGGCCGTTCATGCGGCCCAACGCCGGCCACAAACACGACAGGTAGACAGGTGCACGATCGCGCGTGAGCGCTGAATCATCTGCTGGGAGGTAGAGGACATGCTGAAAGTAACGAAACGCGTGCAGAGGGCCGGTGGCGAAGGAGCCTTCGTCGTCATGGCCAAGGCGCAGGAACTGGAACGCCAGGGCAAGAGCATGATCTATATGCAGATCGGCGAACCTGACTTCAACACGCCCGAGAACATCAAGCAGGCCGGCATCCGGGCAATCGAGCAGAACTACACCCACTATTCGCCGACCATGGGCCGCATGGACTTCCGCAAGGTGATCGCGGAGTACATCACCAGGACCCGCGGCGTTTCGGTCACAGCTGAAGAAGTGCTGGTCACCCCCGGCGCCAAGGATGTCATTTACTCGTCGTGCATGACCCTTCTTGAAGACGGTGATGAGGCGATCTACCCCAATCCGTCGTATCCCATCTACGAGTCGTGCATCAACATCTCCGGCGCCAAGGCCGTGCCCCTCCCGATCCTCGAGGAGAAGGACTTTGGCTTTGACCGCGACACGTTCGTCAAGTTGGTCTCGCCGCGCACCAGGCTGGTCGTCATCAACTCGCCTGCCAACCCCACCGGCGGCATCATCGCGCGCGAGGACCTGGAGCTGGTCGCCGAGACGGCGAAGAAGTATGACTTCTACGTCCTGTCGGACGAGATCTACTCGCGCCTGGTGTTCGAGGGTGAGCACTTCTCCATCGCTTCGCTCCCCGGGATGAAGGAACGCACGATCATCATGGACGGCATGTCCAAGACCTACGCCATGACCGGTTGGCGTCTCGGCTACGCGGCCGGGCCGCGTGAGCTGATCGACTGGATGTCCAAGGTCATCGCGAATACGGCATCTTGCACCGCCACGTTCACGCAGATGGCCGGCATCGAAGCGCTGACCGGCCCGCAGGACGACGAGGAGACCATGCGGCAGGAGTTCCTGGCTCGCCGCGAGATCATCGTCGACGGACTCAACGCTATCCCCGGCGTCACCTGCCGAAAGCCGCACGGCGCCTTCTACGTGTTCCCCAACGTCAAGAGCTTTGGCCGCTCATCCCAGGAGATCGCTGACTATCTGCTGTACAACGCGGGCGTCGCCTGCCTGTCGGGGACGGGTTTCGGTTCCTTTGGAGAAGGCTACCTCCGCTTCTCCTACGCCACGTCGCGCGAGAACATCGCCCTTGCGCTCGGACGGATCCGCACGGCCTTGGCCGAACTGAAGTAGGAGCGAGTAACAATGGAAACAGTGCTGACGATCCAGGAATTGAAGCGTCTTGCGACCGAGATCCGCAAGGACACGCTTCGCTCCATCACGGCCGCCGGTTCAGGGCATCCGGGTGGCTCGCTGTCGGCTGCCGATATAATGACGGCCCTCTACTTCCGGGCAGCCAACCTGGCGACGCCCACGGACCCCGACCGTGACCGCATCTTCTGGTCCAAGGGGCACATCGCACCACTGCTGTACACCCTGCTCGC
>JAPLGJ010000163.1 GCA_026390215.1 Caldisericota bacterium | reverse complement strand
AGCTCCTTCACCATTTCCAGCTGTGTTCGCAAAGCGAGGACCGGCCGCACCGGGCAGGTCGGGGAAGGGACGGGCGGACAGCCGTACAGCAGGATGCCGGGGCGCACCCCGTCCAGCATGGCGCCGGGACACGTGAACATGCCCGCCGAGTTGGCTAGGTGCACCATTGCCGGCTGGAGGCCGCCCGCACGCACCTCACGTACGACCTCCACGAACCGTGCTCTCTGCAGCTCCGTGAATGCCGGGTCGGATTCGGCGCACGCGAAGTGTGAGTAGAGACCGACGATGTTCACGCGGTGGACCGCAGCGCTGTGCAGGATCTGCTCTGTCGCCTGGTTCGCCGGGACGCCCGCGCGTCCCATGCCGGTGTCTATGTTGTAATGCAACTGCACCGTGTGTGTTCCCGCTGCAGCTCCGTACATCACCGTCGTCGCATGGTTGACCGTCGTGAGAGCAACATTGTTCATAACGGCATAGGAGACGAAATCGGCGGGTGAGTGTCCCAGGACAAGAATCTCCGCCGTAATGCCGCTGTCGCGGAGCTCGACTGCTTCGTCGGGTGTCGCCACCGCCAGCAGGTGGACCTGTTCCTGTTCCAGGACTGCAGCAACGCGCACCGCGCCGTGTCCATAGGCGTCAGCCTTCACCACACCGATAACCTGCGTCCTGAGTGGCGTGCACGCCCGGATGGCCCGCAGGTTGTCGCGGATTGCTGTCAGATCGATCTCTGCTGCGGTGGGCCGATACATCGTGGTCGTTTCCTCCTGATGCACCCATGCTGGTTTCCAGTCTGATGCCATGGTACCGATGCCCCGTGCCACGTCAAGGACGCTTGGTCGGAATCCACGTCCGGATATACTGTGTCCATCCTGGGGAGGAAAGCATGATGACGATACTCGTGACTGGATTTGAACCTTTTGGTGGCGAAGCCATCAACCCATCATGGGAAGCCGTCAGACGGCTGAACGGCGACGTGGGTGGTGTGCGCGTCGAACGCCTGCTGGTTCCGACCACGTACGCAGACAGTATCGGGACGGTGACGGAGGCAATCGACCGGCTGCATCCAGCCGCCGCCCTCATGGTCGGCCAGGCGGGAGGGCGGGCCGAGTTGAGCATCGAACGTGTGGCAATCAACCGCGACGACGCGCAGACTCCCGACAACGCCGGCGTCCTTCGCGAGGATACGGCTATCGTTGCGGAGGGACCGACCGCGTATCTGGCCACGCTGCCTGTGAAGCAGATCGTCGCCGGGCTTCGGAGTGCCGGGTTCCCGGCTGCCGTCAGCAACACGGCGGGACTATTCGTCTGCAACCATCTGTTCTATGGTGTCATGAACCACATTGTCACACACGATCTGGAGACAAGAGCGGGGTTCGTCCACGTGCCGTTCCTGCCCGAGCAGGTGCTGGACAGACCGGGGACACCCTCCATGTCACTCGCAATGATCGTGGCCGGGATCGATAGCATCGTCGCCATCGTGACGTCGAATGCGCGGCCCTAACAGGTTTGCATGGAGAAACGAGCGATGGGAACGCTCGACAAAGGGGGAATCATGAAGAGAAGTCGGAAACTGCTGTGTGCTGCACTTGTCGTCGCCTTTGCGCTGTTCTGCCTGGTCAGTCCGGTGGACGCCTGGAACAGCCACGGTGCCTGTACGAAGTTGATTATCAGTGATCAGCAGTGGCTCAAGGCTTATGACAGCATTACCATTACGCCGTGGACCTACGAGGAGGTGGATACTGCCGCGATCGGCCCCAACTTTGTCCTGCAATTCATCGAGGGCAAGCCGGGCACAGTGACCAGTGCCGCCGCCATCCTCACCAACTACGCAGACGAGCCGGACTGGAAGATGGACCAGGATCTCAACTTCAGCCCCTTCCAGGTGCTGACGGGCGGTTCCCAGGGCTGGCGCCACCAGTACTACGGACTGGGCTGGCTGCGCTTCGGCGTTGCACCATCACGGGCGCAGTACTTCTTCGACCTGGCAGGCAAAGCCAAGGAGAAGGGCGACCTGTACTGGACCTTCCGCTATCTTGCGCGGGCCATGCACTACGTGCAGGACACCACGCAGCCCTATCACGGTATTCCAGCGCCCACCGGCCTCATCTTCAAGGGTATCGGCAACTTTGGCGCGCTCATGGGATCTGCGACCAACCATCACTACAACCTGGAGGAGTATCAGGGTGCGATGGTTGCGCTCAACAGCCCGGTGCTTGTTGCTGCGCTGCGGAGTACCGCCCCGTTGGACATCGCGACAGCAGCCTCGCCAAGCTGGCTGTGCCGCCGCGGCGCCTATCTGGGCAGGCCCGAGGTACGCACGCTCTGGCCGATGGAGACAACCTTCTTCGGCAGCAACGTCGACGGCAAGGACTCATGGACCGTTGAGGTGTCAGCCCTGCGTGTGGCCAAGTCCGGCACCGACCAGGCAGCCTATGATCTCGAGCTCAGTGGTCCGCTGGGCCGCATGTCCAGCTACACGAAGACACTGTTCGAACTGGCCCGCCAGGAGTACGGCCTGTAGCAGACGAGACGATCGCCAATTGCGAATCCCTTGGTGCCAGGCACTATGGGGTTCACAATTGGGGTCCGGTGCTGTGGATGTCCTCCCACTCGGCGCGGGCCCGGTCGAAGACCTTGTCGACGGCTTCGCTGAAGCGTGACCACAGGGCCTCGTTGTCTTCGGGAGGGACGGGACCTGAGTACTTCCACCACTGCTGGAGCTTCTTGGCCTTCTCCTTGGCCTCGAAGGGGTCCCGCTCGTCCAGGAGAGCCTCCGCCTCGACGCACAGCAGTTCCTTGACCTCGACGTTGTCGCCTGTCCACGAGCGGTAGAGCTCGAAGAAGCGGTCGCACGCGGCCCGGTATTCCTGCCACAGGCCTTCGCCTTCGGCATGCGCGACAGGGCCTGCTCCCATGTAGTGCTTCTGAAGAACAACGACCTTGTCCCGGGCGTCGCGCCACGAGACGCCCTTGCCAGCCTTGTCGGTCAGCTCGCGGATGAGCCGGATGACGTCCCCCCGCTTCTCCGTGCCGTTGCCCCTCAGCGTTCCCAGTTTGCCGACGACAGCCTGGCAGGCCTCCCGGTATGCCTGGAGCAAGTCCGCTTCGCTTTCTGCGGCGACCGGACCGACATCCATGTACGCCTGCTGCAGCTCAAGCAGGACGGCGCGCGTCGCCTTCCAGTTGTCCAGGGGACGCCGGCTCAGTGCCTGGATACGAGCAACGATCTTTTCCTTCTGCTTTAGCGCCTCGTGTTCCATTTCGCCCTGACGGACGTGAAAGGTGGCGAGGACGGATCGGAGTTCACCTTCCATGATCTCATGCTGGTCGTGGGGCAACTGCCCTGCTTCGTGCCAGTCGTGTTCCTCGATGTCCGCCACTTCGCGCCGCGC
>JAPLGJ010000234.1 GCA_026390215.1 Caldisericota bacterium | reverse complement strand
CATGACGGACATGAGACGGATGACCGCCGAGATCATCTCGGAAGTCAGGCCGACACGAACGCGCTGGATGTCCTCGTTGGTGGTCTTCTGGTCAAGCAGGTAGCCGCGCAGATCGGCGACGGTCCATCCCTTGATCTTGTTGTACACAGCCTTGTTCGTGTCGTTGATAATAACGCGCGTGACCTCGTCCGTCTCATACGGCAGAACGGGGTTCTCAAAGATGTCCTTCAGCGTCAGATTCGCGACCACCCACTTGGCGGCGATACGCTCACGCTCCGACTGAGCGGCAACGCCAATCAGCTCATCGCCCGAACGCTTCTCTGCAGACTTGGCAAGGACGTCCTTCACGGACTTGAAGCTGTACATCTGCCCTTGCAGTGTTGTCGTGAGATTCATGTATTCCTCCTGAGACTCTATGTCGACAGTCGTTTACCGCAGCCCTCACCGTTCGAGGTTGCCACGCAGGTGCTGCTTCTGCCCTTCTCTGTACGTTTCCTACGGTACGACCGGACTTGGAGCGGTCTTGCCAAGTTTGATGGTCTCCTGACAATGCCGTTCAACATAGCGAGGACTGGCTCACCTTCTTCGAACCAGCCCTCGCCTCCCCGCACGCTATGCCTCGCTGTTATGAGACGAAAGGGGCGCCTCTAGGGGGCCTTCCTCGATCGTCTCATGTGACGAGGTAGACGGTGCACCAATACCTAGATCTGATCCGCCCAGTTGGACGGGAACGTAACGTAGTAGACTTTGACCCAGGTCGGCGTGTTCCAGTGAACCGACGAACCCTTGGGAATGAACACCGTGTCACCAGGATCTGCATAGAGGGTCTTCCCTTCACAAGTAATCTCCATGCGGCCTTCGACGACATAGTCAATCTCGTCGTAGTTCAGGGTCCAGCTGAAGCCTGGCCCCTTGTGCCATGACATGAAGCCGCCCGAGATACTGGCGGAATCATCCAGTGTGATCACGTCAACAAGACGGAAGTCGATCTCCGGAGGATTCCGCAGGACTCCAGCAGCGTCGCGAAGTTCGAGCGTGGGCATATCGCAGTCCTTGGGCAGTTTCGCAAACTTGAGCTGTCCAGGGCTGGACCCATAGACCTTCGGCGTCGCGCACGGCGCGCACGTCTGAGCCTGGGCGCCAGTCCCCATCCGCTCGAGGACAGCCTTGACAATCGCCTCCAGCTTGTCGTCGCTTGGCGCAGCCACAGGGACAGGCACGCTGGCGTGAACGATGGGCTCGCGGGAATCCTGGATCTTGATGCCGAGCTCCATCGCGGTGTCACGCGCCAGAGGAGTCAGGGTGTCTCCCGGCTCAAGCCGAAGGACCGTCTGTCCACTGGACTTGAGGTTATCAATGTCGAACTTGGAAATGATGCGCTTCTCCATATCGAGTTCTACCTCCCTAATGTATCGGCCGCAGTGCCAGGCTCATTCCCATCACGCGTGACGGTCTGAGGCCTGACGACCCGGCTGAGGTCGGACACCAGCTACTCAGCATCGGCCGGTCGTTTCGGCAGCAACATCTCCGTGTCACTGGCCGGTCGAGGGATCACGTGAACCGAAACGAGCTCCCCGACCCGCTGCGCGGCGGCTGCGCCAGCGTCAGTAGCAGCCTTGACGGCTCCGACGTCACCCCGCACCATTACCGTAACAAGCCCGGAGCCGACTCGCTCCTGACCGATCAGCTTGACGTTCGCCGCCTTGACCATAGCATCGGCGGCTTCGATGGCTCCGACCAGTCCTTTGGTTTCAATCATGCCAAGTGCAATCATGCCTGGATCTGCCATAGATGACTCTCCTCTACGAGAAAATTAAGTAACTCCTGGTTCTTGCCGCATCCGCACATGCACGTGCGGATGCGGCGGAAAGCTTCCTGTGTGCTCTTAGGCGGTTTCGGGCTCTCTGTAGTCTGCCTTGGGTGCAACCAAGGTAGCGATAATGATGCCGAGGATACCGGCGAACACCTTGCCAATGATCAACGGGCCAATGAACTGTGGCGCGTTGGCGGCCGTGAATCCAAGGTGGTCAGCAAGGGCGAATGCTGCAGCAACCTGGAATGCAGCATTGATGACTTTGCCACGAGGGGTCATATCCTTGAACATGCCCCACATGGGGATGTTGTTGGCCAGCGTCGCCACGAGACCGGCCGCGCCGATGCTGTCCATGCCGAGCATCTTGCCAAGAGC
>JAPLGJ010000219.1 GCA_026390215.1 Caldisericota bacterium | reverse complement strand
AGCATCGAATACAATCACCCCGAGGTCACGCTGATGGTGCTCCTTATCGATGAGCGACCCGAGGAAGTCACGGACATGAAGCAGTCGATTCGCAGCGAGGTGATCAGTTCGACGTTCGACCAGCCTCCCGAGAACCACATTCGAGTCGTCGAACTGGCCCTGGAGCGCGCAAAGCGCCTCGTCGAGGTCAAGAAGGATGTCGTCATCCTCATGGACGGCATCACCCGGCTCACGCGCGCCTACAATCTGATCAGCTCCTCTTCCGGCAAGACCCTGTCGGGTGGTCTCGATCCAACGGCAATCCGTGGCCCCAAGAGAGTCATCGGAGCCGCACGGAACATGGTCGAGGGCGGTAGTCTCACAATCATTGCAACAGCGCTCATCGAGACGGGCAGTCGCCTGGACCAGGTCATCTATGAGGAATTCAAGGGCACAGGGAACATGGAACTCGTTCTGGACCGCGAGCTGGCTGAGCGTCGCATTTTCCCGGCGATCGATGTCCGGAAGTCCGGCACAAGACGCGAAGAACTCCTGTACACACCCGAGGAGTATCGCAAGATCTGGGCTCTTAGACAATTCATCGGCAACGAGGATCCGACGGAGAGTCTGGAGAAGCTTATCGCCATGCTTCAGAGAACTGCCAACAATCGGGAATTCCTGGCCAACATCGTAGCGCAGGACAGCGCTGGGCGCTAGGCATCATGGATAGTTGTTCCGGCAGGATCGAGGTCATTGCCGGCTGCATGTTCTCGGGGAAATCCGAGGAGCTCATTCGACGCCTCAAGAGGGCTCAGATTGCGAAGCAGAAGGTCATCGCCCTCAAGTCGTCTCTTGATGACCGCTATGGGCTTGAGACAATTACGAGCCATTCGGGTATTCGCCTTGAATCAGCTGTCGTGGCATCTCCATCTGACGTGGTCAGGATTGTCGAGGAGAAGCAGGTGGAAGTTGTTGGCGTCGATGAGGTGCAGTTCTTCGATCCCGGGATCATTGAGGTTTCTGAGTATCTTGCGGGCAAGGGCGTTCGTGTCATCCTCGCTGGGCTTGACCAGGACTTTCGTGGTGAGCCGTTTGGACCCATGCCCGAGCTTCTTTCGCTTGCGGAAGAAGTGACGAAGCTGACGGCCGTCTGCATGGTATGTGGCAGACCGGCGACGCGTACTCAGCGCATCGTCAATGGACGTCCGGCGCGATACGACGACCCGGTGGTAATGGTCGGTGCAGCAGAGAGCTATGAAGCACGCTGTCGTGAGCACCACGTGGTTCCAGGTCGGCCAGAGCGTGTACTGGAAGAGGAGCGCCTCATTTGAAGCACATAGAGAGCCGATGAGCCTGGAGACAGAACAGCTGGCACGCAGAATCCGTGAGATCGACGAGCGAGTTGCCAACCTGCGGTACGATGTCGACCAGAAGGAGATCCAGAAACTCATTCTGGAGCGGCGCACGATGGACTCTCTATTCGGGCTTCTCACTCGCGAAGAGTCTCTGAGGATTCAGCTTGCTGACAACGACGCGCTCCTCGCAGAGGGGACGGATTCCGAGTTCGCCACCGTGATCGAGGAAGACAAGCTCCGGCTTCGGCAGGAACTGGAAGCTGTTCACGCTCAGATCGAGGAAGAACGTATTCCCAAGGATCCAGATGATGACAAGAACATCATTGTCGAGATCCGGGGAGGCGTCGGTGGCGACGAAGCGGCCCTATTCGCCGCCGATCTGTTTCGCCTGTACTCGTACTTCGCAGGACAACACGGCCTCAAGATCGAGGTCATCTCGAGCCATCCAACCGAGATCGGAGGGTTCAAAGAAGTCGTCTTCTCGGTGCTTGGCGTAGGAAGCTATAAGCTCTTCAAGTTCGAGAGTGGCGTCCACCGTGTCCAGCGCGTTCCCGAGACGGAGGCTTCCGGACGCATTCATACTTCCACTGCCACCGTGGCGGTGCTGCCTGAAGCTGAAGATGTCGACGTGCACATTGACGATGCCGACATCAAGCTTGAACTGTTTCATGCGTCTGGACATGGAGGGCAGAACGTTCAGAAGGTAGAGACGGCTGTCCGCATGACGCACATTCC
>JAPLGJ010000226.1 GCA_026390215.1 Caldisericota bacterium | reverse complement strand
CATGCCTGAGAACGAGAAGCTGACAGCACTTGGCATGATCGAAACCAGGGGGCTTGTCGGCGCCATTGAAGCAGCTGACGCCATGGTCAAGTCAGCCAATGTACGCCTCATCGGCAAAGGATACTCTGGAGACGGTCTGGTTACTGTCGTCGTGCGTGGTGACGTGGGCGCCGTGAAGGCTGCCACCGACGCAGGAGCAGCAGCAGCCCGACGCGTGGGCGAGATCGTATCCATCCACGTGATTGCGCGCCCCGACAGAGACACCGACATGATCATCGGCAACATGAGCAGGAATCTTGGCCTGCCGGCCAGCGAGGGAGCGTCTCCCGCGCCGGGTGAGGTTTCTGTGCCCGTGACACGTGAAGCAAGAGCAGCCCGGCTGTTGGAATCGAACGTACCGGTGGCTCCTGTGTTCTCGGACACCGCTTCTGACGCTGCGATTGGACTTGCTGAGGTACGACTCTCAACTCCTGTCATCCGGGTTGCGGAAACACCCATCGTAAAGCCCCTCACTCCTGTTGGGCTTCCAGGCGTGCCTCCTGGGGTGACACGCGAGACGCCGGTGCGACGCCTGAATCTGAACACGGCGAGCGCCGAGCAGCTGGACACGTTGCCGGGCGTTGGCCCCGCACTGGCCGAACGCATCGTCGAGTTCCGTAGACAGCAGGGGCTATTCAACTCGGTCGAGGAACTCAAGAAGGTCCAGGGGGCGAAAAGAACTCTTGTGACCTCGCTCAAAGACCACCTGTACGTCGACGAGAAGAACTCTCCCAGAAAGAACAGCCGGAAGTCGGAAAAGTAGCGGAGGCAGAGCAATGGCATCAGTCGAACTCATCAGCGTGGGAATAGATATCGGGACCACGACCACGCAGATTGTCATCTCGAAGTTGCTGGTCGCCGAGACGGCGACACTCAGCAGGATGCCGCAGGCAAGGTACGGCCCGGCGCGCAAGCCGAGAGCACAAGTGGCCAAGAAGGACGTCCTGTATCAGAGCGATGTCCATTTCACCCCCATCGACCACGACGGGCTCGTGGACGTTGATGAGCTCGAGAAGATCTTGTGGGCAGACTACAAGGAAGCAGGGTTCACGCCGGACCAGATCGACACCGGTGCAGTCATCATCACTGGGGAGGCAGCCAAGAGTCGGAACGCAGAGAGGGTCCTGAACATCGTGGCGCCGCTCGCCGGTGACTTCGTATCGACTGTCGCGGGCCCCAGCCTTGAAGCTCACCTTGCAGGGCGAGGGTCAGGCGCCGCGGCATGGACGTCCGAGCATTTTTCCTGGGGCACGAACGTCGACATCGGCGGTGGCACGACCAACATCGCGGTCTTTCACCAGGGAGACCTGATGGACACGGTCGTGCTTTCCATTGGTGGGCGCCATATCCAGGTCGATCAGGCGTCTGGTGTCGTCAAGCATATCACGAAGAGCGGCCAGAAGATGCTGAACCATCTCGACGTCGACCTGAAAGTGGGGGATGTTGCTTCCATGGAAGTGCTGCGGAAGGTGGCATGCCTGATGACCGATCTCATTGTCGAGGCGCTGTCCGGACAGGTGTCACAGATGGCGCGTGACCTCATGGAGACGGCTCCTTTGTCGCGTCCGGTCACCGACACGACGATCTTCTTTTCCGGCGGCGTGGCAGACTTCTACTATGACACGAAGCCGATCAGGACGATCCAGGACGTTGCAGTGTACGGCGACATCGGACCCCTGATGGGCGAGGAACTGCGGAATCATCCGCGCGTGAAGGAGTGGAGTGTCCTCAAGCCTCTCCACACCGAGCGCGCCACAGTTATGGGTGCAAGCCACGAGACGATCACGTTGAGTGGCATGACCATATGGGTTGCCCCCAAGGAGCTGCCCATGCGTAATGTCCCAGTCGTCAGACCGATGTTCGACGGCATTCCCGACGAGCAGGCGCTGACCAGGGCGATTTTGGACGGGTACAGTCGCTGGGACCTCGACCCTGCAAAGGATCGAGTCGCTCTCGCCGTCGACCTATCCGGAGTGGACTGCTATGACGACCTGAAGAACCTGGGGCGCGGCATCGAGGCGTTTGCCAGCAAGCACATTTCGCCGAGTATTCCACTGATTCTGGTGACAGAGCGCGACCTGGGCAAGGCATTGGGACAGGTCGTAAGCGCCGGGTTACCCCAGTTCAAGGTGCTCTCGATCGATGAGGTCACGTTGACAGAAGGGGACTATATTGACATTGGTCAATCGATGCTGGGAGATCGTCTCGTTTCTCTTTCGGTGAAGACACTTATCTTCTCAATATGACAAGGAGGAAACATGGCATTCCGTACCAAACTGTTCGGCATCACGTACGACTTCAAGGACGTCAAGGAAGTCCTGGCGAAGGCGAACGAACAGAAGTCCGGCGATGAAGCAGCGGGTGTTGCTGCCAAGAGTGTAGCGGAACGTATCGCGGCCAAGACTGTTCTGGCCGAGATCCCGATGTGGGTGCTGCGCGCCGAGCCGGTTGTTCCTTACGAAGACGACGAAATCACGCGTGCCATCGACGATGGTCTCGATCTCGTTGCCTACGAGAAGATCAAGAACAAAACCGCAGGTGAAATGCGGGCCTGGATCCTCGACGAGAAGACGACGTCCGAGGACATCGCCGCCATCAGCAAGGGCCTCACTGGCGAAATGGCTGCGGCTGTTGCCAAGCTCTGCTCCAGCCTCGACCTGATTGTCGGTGGCAAGAAGATGCCGTGTGTCGTGCACAATGTGTGCACAATGGGTCTTCCTGGCCGCATGGGTGCTCGCCTTCAGCCCAACCATCCTACGGACGACCTTGACGCAATCCGCGCCGAAATCTATGACGGTCTTGCATTTGGCATCGGCGACCAGGTCATCGGCATCAACCCAGCCATCGACCAGGTCGAGAACCTTATGAAGATGTACGACATGATGTGGGACATCAAGCAGAAGTGGAACATCCCCGCATCCAACTGCATTCTCGGCCACGTGACCACCCAGATGGAGTGCCTGAAGAAGGGCGCCAAGGTCGGTCAGGTGTTCCAGAGCATCGCAGGGACCCAGGCAGCCCTCGAGTCCTTTGGTGTCGAGGTGGGTATGCTCGATGAGGCCAATGAGCTGGCAAAGAAGTTCTGCTACTCCGAAGGCCCCAACTACATGTACTTTGAGACAGGCGAGGGCACCGAGCTGTCCGCCTACGCCAACAACGATGCAGACCAACTGACGCTCGAGGCCCGCAAGCATGCGCTTGCCCGACGCTACAGCCCCATCGGCGTCAACTCCGTCGTCGGCTTCATCGGACCAGAGTACCTTTACAACTCTGACGAGATCATGCGCGCAGGCATCGAAGACCACTTCTGCGGCAAGCTGCTGGGCATCCCGCTCGGGCTGGACAACTGCTACACCAACCACGTCCGTGCCGACCAGAACACCAACGAGTTCCTGATGGTCCTCGATGCTGTTGCAGGGTGCAACTATCATATGGGTGTGTCGATGGGAGACGATGTCATGCTGAGCTATCAGTGCGCGAGCTACCACGATACAGCTTCTCTCTGGAGCGCAATGGGCACTCGCCCGGCTCCCGAATGGGAGAAGTGGGCCGAGGAACTTGGACTGCTCAAGAATGGCAAGCTGACCGACAAGGCCGGCGATCCGTCGTTCTTCCTGAAGCGGTAGGAGAGGAGAGTAGAAATGGCTGCATACGAGCTGTATAAGGGTACACAGAAGCAGGCAGATATCGAGGCACGGCGCGCCGAAGGCGCCAAGTTCGGAGTCGAAGTCGAAGACGTTACGACTGTTGAGAAGCGCCATGCTGTCGGCGTCGATCATCCTGTGGATCTCGAGGGCTGCAAGGCTCTCATGCATGCGACCGATCAACGCGTCTGCGTTGGCCGCAACGGCCCCCGTCCGAAGCTGAACACCTACTTCCAGATGAGAGCCGACCACGGTGCCACACAGGACTCGCTGAAGTACAGTGTTCCAGATGAGGTCGTCAAGGCGCTGGGTCTCCTGCACGTTGGCGAGACCGCTACCAATGGGCTGCTCGAGACCTATCTTCGCCTGCCGCCGCTCGGCCGCAAGCTCAGCGACGAGGCGAAGGCCGTCGTGCTCGAGAAGTGCGTCAAGAACCCGACCGTCCAGTTCGTCGTCAGCAACGGCCTCAGTGGCTATGCCATCGAGCGCTATGCCGGTGACGTTCTCAAGAGCATGACCGACGGCCTCAAGGCTGCCGGCATCGCAGTTGGCACCTCGATCTACGTGAACCGCGCCCGCGTCGGCATCATGAACGACTTTGGCACTCTGTTGAATGCCGATGTGGTCGTCGTCCTGATCGGCGAGCGTCCCGGTCTCATCATCTCTGACGCTTTGTCCATCTACATGGGCTACAAGCCTCGCTGGGAGCCACTCACGACTGATGGCAACCGCGACAACATCTGCATGATCTCGAAGAAGGGCAAGAACCCCATTGAAGCAGCCGCCGAAGCGGTCGCCCTCATCAAGGACTATCTGCAGTACAAGACCAGCGGCGTCGAACTCGCCACTGCGAAGAGAGGCTAAGTACAGTAGCAATCGCCGGCCTCCGGGAGCGACGTCACGATCCTGGAGCAAGGCCTGGAGGCCGGTTGGTGGAATCCGTTGACGGGCCCGTGGCCAGCCATCGGACTGTCCCGGGAAACCGGAGAACGAGGTATCAAAAAGGAGTAGAATGACATGGCTCTAGAGATGGAACGGACCCTGAAGCCAGAAATCCTGTCGGTGCGGCTCATTGCCAATGTGCACCCCGACATGGCGAAGTCTCTGGAACTTCTCCCTGGGGAGAAGAGTCTGGCACTGTTCACCTGCAACATCGATGATCCGCTGTATATCGGCGGAGACGAAGCCACCAAGAAGGCAGATGTGCGTGTGGCGTACTGTCGTTCGCACTTTGCCGGCGGTTCGTATCCGTCAGGACCTCTGTCGGGCGAAGCCATGCTTCTGCTGGCCGCTCCGAACCCTGCCGAGGCGACTGCGGGAATCAACGCTGTCCTTGAGTTTGTCGACGCGCTGCGGTATTCGACGGTCACGCTTCCTGTCCAGGTTGCGCCGTTGATGGTCTGGCTGGCCTACACGATCTCGCGGTCTGGGACATACCTGTCCAAGGAAGCTGGAGTTGCTCCCGGGACTCCTATCGCCTACATCACTGCACCGCCCCTTGAGGGCCACTATGCGATGGAGCGGTCCCTGAAGGCAGCCGACGTAGCAGTTGGCTCATTCACCAGGCTCAGTGAGACCAACTACCACGGTGCACTCCTGTATGGCACTCAGAGCGCCTGCCGCGCGGCTTGCCGTGCGTTCGACGAAGCAGTTCTGTCTGTGGCACGGGATCCGCTGGCTTTCCAGTAGAGTGTTCTGCGACTCGCACGACGTATTCCCTGATAGGCGCTCCGGTCTGATGCTGGACCGGGGCGGAGAACTGTAAGAGGAGGCAGAACATGCCCGAAGAACTCGACCGCGACCTGCTGTCTATTCAAGAAGCCAGGAATCTGGTCAAGCAGGCTCAGGTCGCACAGGAAGCATTTGTTCACTTCAACCAGTACCAGGTGGACGTCGTCTGTGCATCGATGGCCGAGGCTGCGTACGAGCAGGCTGAACGGCTCGGCCGCATGGCAGTCGAAGAGACGCACATGGGTGTTGCTGAACACAAGACCATCAAGAACCAGTTCGCCTCGCGCGACCTCTGGATGTCCATCAAGGACGTCCGGACCGAAGGTGTCATCAGACGCGATGAAGCCAACAAGATCATCGAGATTGCCTGGCCCTTTGGTGTCATAGCAGGCCTGGTCCCGACGACGAACCCGACGTCTACCGTCATTTTCAAGTCCCTGATCGCCGTCAAGGCGCGCAACGCAATCGTGTTTGCTCCCCATCCCGGCGCCCCGAAGTGCTCGGCTGAGACTGCGCGCGTTCTGGCTGAGGCTGCCGAGGCAGCCGGAGCCCCCAAGGGTCTTATCAGTTGTATGACGTACGTCAGTATGGAAGGGACACAGGAACTGCTCAAGCAGAAAGCTGTCCGATTGATTATTGCAACCGGTGGCGAGGCCATGGTCGAGTATGCTCACAGTGTGGGCAAGCCGGCACTTGGCGTCGGCCCTGGCAATGTCCCGGTCTATGTCGACCGCAGCGCGGACATCGAGAAGGCTGCTCGCGACATCGTCAACAGCGTCAATTTCGACTACGCAGTCATCTGCGCCCATGAGGGAGCAGTCATTGCCGATGCTCCGATTGCCGATCAGTTGGCGAAGGCCATGGAACGCAACGGAGCGTATTTTCTCACTGATGAACAAGCCGACAAGCTGGGCAAGGCCATGTTCCGCCCAAACGGACTCATGCAGTCCGAATTCGTCGGGCGGTCTCCGCAGATACTGGCCAGGCAGTCCGGCTTCGAGGTCCCTGACGAGGCCCGCATTCTGGTCGCCCGGCTCAAGGAAGTCGGTCCCAAGGTCCCGCTGTCACGCGAGAAGCTGGCCCCTGTGGTCGTCTTCTATGTCGAAGACGGGTGGCACTCTGGTTGTGAGGCTTGCATGGAGATGCTTGAGTTTGGCGGAAAAGGACACACCATGGGGCTCCACTGCACCGAGGAGGACATCATCATGCAGTTCGGGCTGCAGAAGCCCGCGTTTCGCATCATTGTCAATGGCTCCACGACCATGGGAGCGATCGGAGCCACAACGAACTTGCCACCATCGCTCACACTGGCGACCGGTGGCATGGGTGGCGGCATCAGCAGCGACAATATCACGGTCCATCACCTGATGAACGTGAAGCGCGTCGCGTATGAGGTGCGTCCGTTCAATCCCCCAATTGTGTATGACCGCAAACCGGTGACGGTGCCGGCAGCTCCTGCGTCGGCTCCGGCTGACAAGCAGTCGCCGTCAGACATCGAGAACCTGGTGCGCAAGGTCGTCCGCGAAGAACTGTCTCACAAGGGGTAGTGGCCGTGCCTCAACCCTGGCAGGATGAATGGCGGAGGTCAACATGGCAGAGAAGATGATTGCTCTGGGACTGGTCGAAACCAAAGGACTGGTCGGCGCTATCGAGGCGGCCGACGTCATGGTCAAGGCGGCGAACGTTGAACTTGTCGGCGTACAGTACAAGGGGATCGGTGGGGGCTACGTTACCGTCATGGTACGTGGCGACGTCGGGGCCGTCAAGGCTGCGACAGACGCGGGAGCTGCGGCAGCGCAGCGGGTCGGGACGCTGATCTCGGTCCATGTGATTCCGCGTCCTGCCGGCGACACCGAGATGCTGGTGACCAAGCCAGCTTCAGACGACACAACCTTGTCATGACCGCCGTGTTCACCACACTACAGTCAGAGAGGAGGCAGTGGTTCGAAAGACCACGACATGATTGTTGTGGTAGACGTTATGGAAGAGTGATTGTATGCAAGTTCACCATAGCACCATACTCTAATTCTAAGGAAGGGGTGTAACAAATGGCTGCAATTAGCAAAACTGTACTTTGGATCATGGCAATTTTCGCTGTTCTTGGTGTGATTGAACGTATCATCAAGTACTGGGCACCAGAAGCACACATTCCCCTGATCGACGGATTTGGCCAGGAGATGGAGAACGGTTTCAACGCCATGGGCCCTCTGGCACTGGCCATGGTCGGAATCATCGCGCTGACCCCCGTTCTTGCGGGCTGGCTGATGCCGGTCGTCGGTCCCGTTTTCACGGCTCTTGGCTCCAAGACTGCTATGTTCGCCGGCACGCTGCTGGCCATCGACATGGGCGCTACGCCTCTTGGACTTCAGCTCGCGAAGACCGCCGGTGACCCTCAGTGGGTCGGCTACTTCGGCGGACTTCTGCTCGGCTCCGTGTTCGGCGTCAACATCGTCTTCAACATCCCCGTCGGCCTCGGCATCATTCAGGCGAAGGACCGCAAGTACCTTGCACTTGGCATCCTTGCCGGTATTATCATGGCCCCGTTCGGCGCCCTGCTGCAGAGTGTTCTGGCCAAGAACCCGTTCGGCGCATCTCTTGCGTACCTTGTCCCGGTCTTCATCGTTGCCGCCCTCATTGCTGCGGGTCTTATGTTTGCGCGTGACGCAATGGTCAAGGGATTCATCATTTTCGGCAAGTTCATCACCAGCTTCATCCTCGTCGGCCTCGGCCTGGTCATCTTCCAGACCCAGACAGGCGTCACGATTCTCCCCGGCATGGCCCCCACGTTCTCTCACTGGGATCCTGCAGCCGGCGCAACGATTATGGAAGGCCTTGAGGTCATCGGCGCTATCGCTCTTGCACTCGCAGGAGCCTATCCGCTCGTCAAGTTCCTGACGACGGTTCTTGCGAAGCCGCTGGGTGCTCTTGGCAAGATGCTCGGCATGGACAGCATCGGCGCGGCCGGTCTCGTGGCGACGCTGGCCAACAACATCCCCATGTGGGGCATGTTCAAGGATATGACCCCTCGTGGCAAAGTCATCAATGCTGCATTCCAGGTTGCT
>JAPLGJ010000223.1 GCA_026390215.1 Caldisericota bacterium | reverse complement strand
ATGCCTAGAGGAAGGCCCGAAGCAACGCCCTTTGCGATGGCCATGATGTCGGGCTCGGTATCCCAATGCTCGATGGCGAACATCTTGCCGGTACGACCCATGCCGCTCTGCACCTCATCGACCATCAGCAGGATGCCCCGCAGTTCGGTGAGCTGACGCCGGTTCTGGAAGTAGCCGGCCGGCGGCACGACGTATCCGCCCTCGCCCTGGATCGGCTCGACCACCATGACAGCCGTATCAGAAGGAGGAGCAATACGCTCCATGACTTCTTCGATCATGCCGATGCAGCGGAGACCGCATGTCGCCGGCGTGAGACCGATGGGACACCGGTAGCAGTAGGCGTATGGCACATGAACGACGCCCTGCAGCATGGGCGAGAATCCTTCGCGGTGCTTGGCCTTGGAACCCGACAGCGTGACAGCACCATAGGTACGGCCGTGGAATCCACCGAAGAACGCAAGCGCCAGCGGGCGCTTCGAATGCCAGCGTGCCAGCTTCAGGCCTGCCTCGACAGCCTCGGCTCCAGAGTTGCCGTACCAGACCATCTTCTCGGTCGGGCCGGGTGTGATTTCCTGGATCTTCTCCGCGAGCACGATCTGAATCGGGTAGAAGAAGTCCGTGCCGGACATGTGTACCAGCTTGTCTGCCTGATCCTTGATAGCCTTGATGACTTCGGGATGACGATGACCGGTACTGTTGACGGCGACCCCGGCTGTGAAGTCCAGGTACCTGTTGTTGTCGACGTCCACGACCTCCAGGCCCTCAGCATGGTCAGTCACGAGGACATATGGGCGAACGTACGAAGGCGAGATGGCGGCGCGGTCACGCGCATACCATTCCATGCCCTTTGGTCCCGGGATCGCGGTCTTGAGGTCGATATAGTTGTTCCTGGCCATTGTCATCACTCCTTTGAATAATGCTCACGACGCTTTTCGCGCAACGTGCCTGGTGGTGTCAGGTCGTAGGCGTCCTGCGTGAAGATCTTCGCGATGCCCTCGGGCGGCACCTTGCGCTTTTGTGCATCACAGATGAGGCATGGCTCCGGACAATGGCTCCTGGTGTCCTCGGGCTCGGGGTACGACACGATGACGCCTTCGTAGTTTCGCAACACGATGCGGTCTGGAGACATCGAGAGAATGTAGTTGGGACTGACCGGGATCTTGCCGCCCCCGTGCGGTGCGTCGACGACGAACTGCGGCACAGCAAAGCCGCTCGTGTGACCGCGCAGAAACTCCATGATCTCGATGCCCTTGTAGACAGAGGTGCGGAAGTGACTGATACCGCTGGTCAGATCGCACTGGTAGATGTAGTAGGGTCTGACGCGGATAGCCACGAGCTTCTGAATGAGCTCTTTCATGACGTAGGGACAATCGTTGACCCCTTTCAGGAGGACAGACTGATTGCCGACCGGGATCCCTGCGTCGACCAGCATTGCGATAGCCCGTGACGACTCGGGCGTCACCTCATTGGGATGGTCGAACTGCGTATTGAGCCACAGTGGGTGGTACTTGCGCAGCATGGCGCAGAGCTCGGGTGTGATGCGCTGAGGGAGAACCACGGGCGCACGCGTGCCGATGCGTATCACCTCGACGTGCTGAATCTTGTGAACCTCACTGATGACGTACTCAAGGAACTCGTCGTCGACGAGCAGGGCGTCACCGCCGGACAGGAGGACATCACGCACTTCCTCGTGTTCCCGGATGTAGCCGATTGCCGCGTCGACCTCGCTCCTGGAGCGCCGTCCGTCAGTCATGCCGGCAAGGCGCCTGCGCGTGCAGTGACGGCAATACATGCCGCACTGATCTGTAATGAGGAAGAGCACGCGATCGGGGTAGCGATGCGTCAGGCCGTGGACGGGGGAATCGACCTCCTCGTAGAGGGGATCGTCCAGATCACTCGGCGCAGACTGCAGTTCCAGCGCGCTCGGAACACACTGTTTGAAGATGGGATCATCTTGACTGCTCTGGTCGATGAGCATGGCGTAATACGGCGTGATCGCCATGCGGAACCTGGAGAGTGCACTGATGACACCAGTCTTCTGCTCATCAGTGAGCTGGATGACCTGGGATAGGGTTTCGACTGTCTGGATACGGTTGGCAACCTGCCAGCGCCAATCATCCCAGTCCCGCTGCAACACGTTCTTCCAAAGGGGAACGTCAGTGTACTTGTGACCCGACAAGGAACACCTCCTCCTTTCGATGGTGGAGATGGCGGGATTTGAACCCGCAACCTCGTGCTTGCAAAGCACTTGCTCCCCCGTTGAGCTACATCCCCACGTATGAAGACACGAACGAAAAAAATGGTGGGCCTCTCTGGATTCGGACCAGAGACCTCGTCCTTATCAGGGACGCGCTCTAACCAGCTGAGCTAGAGGCCCACGTGCAGCTGCCTTTTCCAACTGTCATTCTAGAGGGAATCGGCCTGCTGTCAAGTCGCAGGAACGGCTCTCAGCCGTAGCGCTCTTCCTTCCACGGGTCCCCGCGCATATGGTAGCCACGCGATTCCCAGAACCCCGGCCGATCCTCCGCCAGGAACTCGAAGCCGGATACCCACTTGGCGTCCTTCCAGGCGTAGAGCGACGGAACGAGAAGCCGGAGAGGTCCCCCGTGGGGGGCGGTGAGGGGAAGTCCTTGCCATTCCCAGGCCAGCATCGTGTCGTCGGCCAGGAGGGCTTCGAGCGGAAGATTCGTCGTGAATTCCGTGGTACAGTGAGCCATGACGAATCGAGCCGACGCGGACAACTCGACGTGCGCTGCCTCCAGGACATCGCGCACCAGCGCTCCACCCCACTCGGTCCCGAGCATCGACCATCCAGTGACACAGTGGAAGTCGGCCGTCAGGGTCGTATGCTTCACTGTCATGAGTTGCTGCCATGTCATTGCGGCCGGCTCCCGCACCTCTCCCCAGAACCTGAACGTGAAGTTGTTCACGTCCACCGACGGCACCTGTTCGGCCGTCAGGGTGTAAAATGATGTCGTGACCGACTGGTTGGGAGGAACCCGGGGCCGACTCGGCCGGGGCGCAAACTCAGGGCCGTCCCGAGGCTTACGACCGAACATGGGCAAAGCCCGCACGTTCAAACGCCTGCACCAGTGCGACGATCAGAAACGCCGTGGCAGGAATCATCACGACGCTGCCTGCGGCTTGACCGGCCAATACTGGCCAGTATGGCAGCTTCATGACGTCATGCAGTACCACCGGCAGCCAGCCGACATTAAGCACCAGGCGCGTGACGCTCACTCCTATCCAAATCCGCGCCGTGCGTGACCTCGGCC
>JAPLGJ010000032.1 GCA_026390215.1 Caldisericota bacterium | reverse complement strand
GTGATGCCGGTGGCCGACTCATTGCGGCGAACGTCGGCAGGCAGGACAGAGATACTGGACAGAAGCGGGGTCGTTGCCGTTCAGACACCTCAGTTCTGCCAAGTGGGGACTCTCCGGTCTGCGTATGTCAGCTGTGCGGATCACGCATTGTCTGGTGACGAGGCGGCGCTGATCGAATCAGTCGGTGGGAAGGTTGTGACTGTCGAAGGCGACGCTCGGAATATCAAGGTGACCGTGCCAGGAGATGCTGAGGTTGTCGAAGCAGCATTCAGCGCGGGAGCCGGGACCGTGGTGGGGTTCGGTTACGACGTCCATCGGTTCGTGTCCGGGCGACCGCTGATCCTCGGCGGCATCAGGATCGCCTCGGAACTGGGGCTTGACGGGACATCGGACGCCGACGCTGTCTTGCATGCGGTCATGGACGCTGTCCTCGGATGTGCTGGGGCAGGAGACATTGGCCGCATGTTTCCATCGTCAGACGAGAAGTTCGTCGGAATCGACAGCTCCATGCTTTTGCAGCGTGTCATGGCGGACAAACGGATTCGCAGACTGAGGATGGTTTCGGCGGACATCACTATTGTTGCTGAGAGGCCAAGATTGCGGGATTACCAGGCTCCTATGCAGAGAAGAATCGCACGCCTCCTTGGACTTCGGTCGACTGATGTCGACGTCAAGGTGACCGGCAATGACGCGATAGGCTGGATTGGCAGGGGTGAAGGCATTGCCTCGCTCTGTGTTGTGACTGCTCTCCGTCCAAGGTAGGAAGAAGGACAAGCCGTACGCCAAGCACTTGTTGCGCAGGCCCCCGGCGTGGTCGACTGTCTCCGGCTCCAGTTGCATCGGGCCACGGCACATGTTCCACTCAGTACTGTTGCTTCCTTCCGGACCTGGCAGAGTTCAGAGCTTCCCATTGCATGGTGTGCAGCCTTCAACGCCATCGGCAGGGACTGTTTCGGAAACGTACGTCCCGCGTGCCCAGCATGGACCCCGGTGAGCGGATTCCGGGCTACAGGGCACCGCTATCTCCCCGTCCTGTACGGCTCCAGTAGTATAGAGGCCGAGATGTTCCCCGTCAACCCATCGCTACTGCAACTTCGTGAGGGCGATGGAGAGACGGCTCGTCTGTCCTTTGGAGACTGATATCGGGCCTGACCACGGGAGATATCCCGGCAGTTCCAGGTAAACCTCGTGTGTGCCCTCCTTCAGCGTGCTGAACGTGAAGGGCGTGATCTCATTCGTAGCCTGGCCGTCGATTGTTATGGACGCTCCTGCAGGATCGGTGGAGACGTCGAGCCCGCCAAGTGCAAGGTCGAGTTTGTACTGCTTGGCGAGAAGGATGCCTTCTTTCACAGAGAGCATATCGGTGATGTCTGTGCTCCCGTCCAGCTTGAGCGTCAGAGCGTAGTCGCCCACGGGGAATGAGTCGATCTTCAACGGTGTCACGCCGTAGGACGTTCCGTCCATGACGACTTCAGCTCCAGTCGGGGTCGATATGATGCTTAGTTTGCCAAAGGCCTGTATGAGGGAGAAGTCCTGAGCGCTCTGCGACGCATCGGAAAGGTCGACTGTGCGCGAGATTGCGGCGTAGCCCTTGAGGGAAACCATGACTGCGTAGTTGCGCGGTTTGAGACCAACCACTGTCAAGGGTGTGACACCTTTGGCAGCGCCATCGAGCGCAACTGTTGCGCCGGGCGGGGTAGACGTGACGACCAGCGAGTAGGCGGCGTGGGTCATGTTTGCAATGACTTGTGTAGTGGATCCCCTCTCTGCTGTCGTAGTACCGTTCCAGGCTTCCCAACCAGGAAGACGGATCTGTATCGCATGGGTCCCTGGGGCCACCCGGGATAACAGCAAGGGCGTCGTCCCGACCTGCCGCTCGTCGAGGAACACGGTAGCTCCCGAAGGGAATGACCGGATGTTCAGGCTGGCTGTCCTTCTCTGGAGGACCAGGAAGACCGCCGCGGCCGCAACTGCCGCGATCAGTACGAATATGATCCAGATCCTGCTTCTAGGGCGGCGCTGCGGGGCGGGGAGCACAGGATTTCCAGCAGGAGCTTGTGTCGTACGTGACTCCTGGAGGCTTCCAAGGAGCTCGTCGATGCGGTCAGGTTCACGAGACTGCGGTTCGGACATGTTCATACCTCCGCTATTCCAGTCGTTTCAACACTGCCCCCAGCACATCGCTGAAGACGTCATCCGCAGGGCGAGCCGCATCGATAATCACCCACCGTTGGGGCTGGCTTATGGCCATGTCCAGATAGGCGCGGCGCACGGCGTCGAGGAACGAGCCTCGTTGCTCGATCCGGTCGAGGTCGGTCTTCCGGGCGAGGGAAATGCGC
>JAPLGJ010000135.1 GCA_026390215.1 Caldisericota bacterium | reverse complement strand
CAAGCAGAACGAGTTGGTAAGCGTCTTTCTCTCGAAGTCCTACTATGACTACATCGACGTGTTCAAGGGCAACTTCCCGAATGTCAGCATCGGCTACGAGGTCAGTCTCTTCACGCCAAGTCTCGTCTATCTGACCGACGGGTCGCGTAACCCGCTGCCCAAGCTGACCGTCGCTCTTCCCCTGAAGGCAGGCACACGAACTCTCGGCTATCTGGTCGTCGACAGGGACATGCCCCAGGTCCTCGCTCCGTTGCAGCGTGTCCGTTTCGAGGCCTTCAAGACTTCGACTGTCTCCATCGCACTGAGTGGCGGGGCGACAATCATCCTGCTGACCTTCTTCCTGATACGCCTGTTGTCCCTTCGCCGCAGCGTCGTCCGACTCAAGACCAACCTGGACACACGCGTGCCACGCGGTGGAGGGGAGCTGGGAGAGATCTCGCGCGCGGTCGCCGACCTGGCACACTCACTCAAGCGGAGCATCGAAGAAGCGAAGCAGACCGAGGCCCTCAAGACGCTCGGCATCTTCACGGCCGGTATAGCCCACGAGGTACGCAACCCCCTTACAAGTATCAAGGGATATGCAGGTCTTCTGGAGAAGAAGCTGCAGGGGCGTCCCGAAGCCAAGTACATCATCCCCATCCGCAGTGAAGCCGACCGTCTCGAATTGCTGGTCAAGGACCTCCTCACCTTCGGGCGCCCTGCGCCGCCCCAGCCGGTCGAGTTCGACCTGCGTGGTTTCTTCGAATCGATGGGAGAGCTCATGGCGCAGCAGTTCGAGGACGGCCACGCCACACTCGACCTCCAGGTGCCGCAGGTCATGGTCACATGGGATGCGCGTCAGACCGAACAGATGTTCATGAACCTGCTGCAGAACGCCATACAGTCGATGCAGGATAAGGGCGGCGGGGCCGTTACCGTCACTGCAAGGGTCGAAGCTGATCGTGTCGTCGTCGAGGTACGCGATGTCGGTACGGGTATCAGGAGTGAGGACAAGCCCAAGATGTTCACCCCGTTCTTCACGACCAAGGAACACGGCACCGGCCTCGGCCTTCCCATTTCCCAGAAGATCGCGTCTTTTCACAATGGCGTCATCACCTATGAGAGTGCGGAAGGAGCAGGCACGACGTTCACTGTCAGCATGCAGAGAATCATCAATCCTGGTGTTTGACTCGGACTTCGTAGCTGCTAGACTATGAGACTGCCTATGAAAACCCAAAGCAAGCTCATTCTGGTCGTGGACGACGAGGAGAATATTCGCGAACTGCTCCGCGAGTCACTTGAGGACGAGGGCTATCGCGTCAACGTCGCCAAGAACGGTCAGGAAGCGGTCGAGAAGGTCAGAGCCTTGAACCCGGACACGGTCCTGATGGACGTCAAAATGCCCATCATGAGCGGCATGGATGCTTTTCTCAGGATCAAGGAATCCCAGCCCGACCTCCCTGTCATTTTCCTGACAGCGTTTGGCTCGTCGGATGTCGCCATTTCCGCCATGAAGTCCGGAGCCTATGACTATCTGACCAAACCGTTTGACATCGATGAGGTCAAGATCAAGGTGAAGAGGGCTCTTGAACTTCGCGAGCTGTCATGTCTCTCGGGACGGGCTCGCCCCGAGGACCTTCCTGTCATCAACGGTGATGAGCTCGTGGGCCAGAGTCCGCTCATGCAGGAAGTCTACAAGCAGATTGGCAAGGTTGCCAGTTCAGATGCGACCGTCCTGGTCCTCGGCGAATCAGGCACAGGCAAGGAGCTGGTCGCCAAGGCCGTCCACAACAACAGCCATCGAAAGGACCGGGCGTTCATCGTCGTCAATTGCGCGGCCATCCCGGAGAACCTTCTTGAGAGTGAGCTGTTTGGTCACGACAAGGGAGCCTTCACTGACGCCTTCGATACGCACATCGGCAAGTTCGAGCAGGCCTCCAGTGGCACCCTCTTCCTCGATGAGATCGGCGACATGTCGCTGCCGCTCCAGGCAAAACTCCTGCGAATCCTGCAGGATGGAGGCTTCGAACGCGTCGGCGGTCGGGAGCATCTGACGTCGTCGGCACGCGTCATCGCGGCCACGAATCAGGATTTGACCAGACTGGTCTCTGAACGCAAGTTCCGCGAGGACCTGTTCTACCGGCTCAACGTCATCACGCTGCGTCTTCCCCCGCTGCGTGACCGGCGCGGCGATACCGTGCTGCTGGCACGCCACTTCGTCCGGAAGTACGCGGCCAAGTACGGGCGTGACGTCACAGAGATTGCAGACCAAACCCTGGAGCGCCTTACTGCCTATGAGTGGCCGGGAAATGTCCGCGAACTGGAAAATGTCATCGCCCGGGCAGTCATCATCTCCCAGGCACACGTGCTCCTGCCCGAGACAGTAGAACTCTGCGCTCAGCCCATTCTGCACCGACGCGAGGAATCTTCAGCTCCTGAGGGTCAGCCGCTCGTGGCACAACCCACACAGCCGCAGGCAGTCGCCACAGACAGCAACGGTGGACTTCGTCTGTCAGACGCCATCCAGCAAATGGAGATCGACATGATCCGCAAGGCGTTGCGCGAGTCCGGCGGGAACAAGACCAAAGCCGCCCAGATCCTCGGCATCTCGCGCAAATCGCTGTTCAACAAGATCCGGGACTACAAGCTGCAGGAGCGGGATCAGTAGCGACACCATCCTGCACCTGATTTCCTGACTCTGCGAAGCCCTGGACACAACCTGCCGGGGTTTTGTTCGTTCACGGCAGTGTGCAGGTGCCCTCCCCACAAGACTCGCCTCCTGTTACAACAACCACGGCTGTCCCCTGTTACAATCCGTCATTCCCCCGAGCCCTTCTGTCCAGGGCGAGGGGTGCTTCTCTGCGCAGGCGGGAATCCAGTCCTGGCCTAGCCGCCGTATGTTACAACAACTACGGCTGTCCCCTGTTACACGACTGTTTCCTGCTACACAAGCAAGGCGCCCGTCCCTGTTACAACAACTACGGCTGTCCCCTGTTACATGCGAAGCCCCGGACACAACCTGCCGGGGCTTCGTTCGTTCACGGCACTGCAGGCGCCTGGCCCACGAAGTCCGGTGCCTCACATGTTTTGACAGGAGTTGCCCAGAAAGGTACCATATGCCATCATGCCAACAAGTCGAACCAGCAGCATAGTGTCCGTCGTCGCAGCAGCGTTTGTCTGGGGAACCTCCTTCACCGTCTCAAAGCTGGCTCTTCGCTCTATTCCTCCGCTTTCGCTCGCATGGATACGCTTCGTGCTCGCGAGTGCCATCCTGCTCGCCTGGCTGGTTATTCGTCACGAAGACCTTCGTCTCGACCGCCGGGAATTCGGCGCCATGATGCTGGGAGGAATCCTGGGCTATGCCTTGAACCACATCTTCGAGAATGTGGGTCTCGCTCTGTCGACGGCCTCCGAGATCTCGCTGATGATGGGCGTCTTTCCCGTCCTGTCGCTCGTGGTGGAGGGTCTGGTCTACCACAGGAGGTTCTCTCGCATTGCTGTCGGGGGCATTGCGCTGTCTATCGTCGGCGTCGTCCTCATCGTCAACCCACGTTCTCTCATAGGGGCTTTGGAAGGGAAGCGCCTGCTTGGCGACGGACTCATCATCCTCTCAGGCATCTGCTGGGCATTCTACAGCATCCTGGTCAAGAACCTGTCCAGGAGCAGCTCGGCCAGCAGAACTGCGATGTTTCAGATGCTGTTCGGCAGTATCGTCCTGCTTCCTCTGGTTGGTGCCTTCGAGCGGCCGGTCTTCCCCGTCCCAGCCGAGGGTATGTGGGCCGTCATCTATCTGGCGGTCTTCTGTTCGGTCGGAGGGTACTCCCTGTACAACTACGGGGTCGCCAGAATGGCGTCGACCCAGGCGGTCAACATCCTCAACCTTGTCCCGGTCTTCGGTGTGCTGACTTCCTGGGTCGTGCTGCGCGAAACAGTGACCGTGATGCAGCTGGCCGGCGGAGCCGTCGTCCTTCTTGGCGTCCTGCTCAGTCTGCGCGATTCTTCGCCGGCGGCTTCTCCTTCATGACGACGACGGGTCCCAGAACCGTCGGGCCCACGTGACAGCCGACGACACAGGAGACCCTGTTGTACTCGACCGGTACATGGAGCACCGATTCCATCCAGTCTCCGAACTCCCTGGCCTCATCCCAGTTGTCGGCCCAGTGTAACCCTGCAGACACCACGCCATAGGAGGCCATTTCCAGAACCAGCTCCTTGAGCCGTTCCTTGCCCGCCTTGAGCGTTCGGATCTTGTCGTGCGTCACCATGCGACCGGCGTCGTCAAACCAGACGATCGGCTTGAGCTGGATAATCGTCCCAACCAGAGCCTGAGCACCCGTAAGGCGGCCACCCTTGTACAGCCAGTGGAGCGACTCCATGATGAAGTAGACCCACGTGCGGTCCCGCAGTTCGGTGAGCGCTTCGACGATTTCGGCGCGACTCCTGTTCTCATCCGCCATGCTCTTGGCCAACCGGCCCATCGTCAGCTGGCAATAGCCGCTCTGGCGAGAGTCGACGATCGAAATCCGATCCTCGGCGGCCAGGGTCTGCGCGGCAACGTGAGCCGCGTTGACGGACCCCGAGATAGCCCCCGATATCATGACGCAGACGATTTCATCACCGGCCTCGAGAATCGGCCCAAAGATGCCCACCAGGTCGGCAGGGTTAGTCTGTGCGCTCTCGAAGATGACGCCCTCACGCTCCTTCTTGTAGAACTCGGCCGGCTTCATGTCGACACCGTCGCGATACACTCTCTCCCCTTCACGGACATAGAGAGGCGCCATGACCATGCCTGCCTTCTCAAAGTCCTCGACAGTCATGCCACATGTCGAGTCCATGACGACTCTGATCATTCGACTCCTTTCAGGGGCCCTGTTTGGACCGCCTGTCACCGTATGCCGGTGTTACAAGTGGGGAATGTCCCCATTGTACTGCACGACAGCCCCAAGATAGGCATCACTGGCTGGTTCGACCAGATCCTCTGGTTACGCCCTCATGACGATGCAGGGGCCAAGAAGGTCAGGGCCCGTGTGCACGCCCAGCACGCACGACAGCTTCGTATATGACACAGGAACCTGGAGGATCTCCTCCATCTCCGCGTGGAACCCCTGAGCCTCATCGAGATTGTCCGGCCAATGCAGGGTCGCAGCCTCGACTCCGTTCTTGCCACAGTCTGCGACCAGCTGACGCATGTGGTCCTTGGCAACCTTGATGGTTCGTGTCTTGTCATAGGACGTCATGCGTCCCGCTTCGTCGAACCAGACAATCGGGTTCAGCTTGATCACGGATCCGACGAAGTACTGCGCTCCCGTCAGGCGTCCCCCATGGAACAGCCACTTGAGTGATTCCATGATGAAATACGTGCGCGTCCGGCTGCGAATGTCGGCCAAAGCCCGAACAATCTCCGCGCGATTCTCGCCGGCATCGGCCATCTTCTTTGCCGTATGACCAAGGTACGCTTCACCGTAGCCGGATTCCAGCGAATCGACGATCGTTATCCTGTCTTCGGCCCCGAGCATCTGAACGGCGACATGCGCTGCGTTCACAGAACCCGAGATAGCACTCGAGATGAGCACACATATGGCTTCGTCGCCTGCTTCCACGATGGGCTTGAATACGGAAATCAAGTCTGCAGGATTCGTCTGGGCGGTCTCATAGATGAGACCTTCCCTTTCCCGTTGGTAGAACTCGTCGGGAAAGATGTCCACCTGTTCACGGTAGAGCTTGTCACCGTCCCGGACGTAGAGAGGGACCATCGCTATTCCTGACTGGTCGAATTCCTGTCTGGTCATGCCTGTCGTCGTGTCCATGACAACTTGTATCATGTGTTGTTCACCTCCGCGCATTCGCAAATACAGTTTACCAGAAAAGACAGCCCACAACAACCAGCCAGCGCCGGCACCTCGCCCTTTGGCAGTACGGCACCCTCTTGTACCGCTCCAGCATTGCAAATCAGCCCTGTCGCTCTACAATACCTACAGTCTGCAGCACATGGCTGACCGCAAAGAGGTGATCCTGGCATGAGGCACGCGGGAGAGCGCACAAGAACGGGGCGTGGAATCGTGAGAGCAGCATGAGGCGAGTCCTCCGCGTCGCAGGGCGCGCAATCCTGATATCCCTGCTCGCGGCGCTGTCATGGCTTGTCCTCGGGACCCGACCCCTCTTCTATGTTGCGACCCTCATCACAACGTACACGGTGGTCATGGTCCCACTGGTACTGGGGACAAGCGATCGAATCCGGGTCGTCAAACATCTGCGACAGGCAGTCGTGCAGATGAAGTCACGGAATACGCTGACGATCTCGCTTGAAGGCATCCCGTCACGTTCCCCTCTCTCAATCCAGCTCCAGCCTCTGGTCCCCGAGTACATCATCCGCGAGAGTTCGTCCTGGCACGACCGGACGTACGTCCTGCAGTTTCACGTCAACCGTCGAGGCGTGTACGGTCTGGGAGAGGGTATCCTCACCGTGACCGACCCTCTTCGCCTGTTCCGCCTCAGCAGTCGCCTGGTGGCTGATGAGAAGCTCACCGTGTTCCCCACGGTCCTTCCCCTCGAGAAACTGCGCATCTCCCTGACCTCTCCCCTCGACGGTCAGCGCGTCAAGTTCGCACCCAACTATGATGTCTCGCAGCTTGCGGGAGTGCGGCCCTACGAAAGTGACCCCATGAACCGTATTCACTGGAAGATGAGTGCTCACAGAGGTGAGCTCATGGTGAAGGAATTTGCCCCATCGGCCTCGAAGACCGTCGTCGTACTGCTTAACCTGACGCTTCGGCGCGAGCCCAGCTTCACCCTGGAGACCTTCGAAGACTACATGACCATGGTGGGCGCCAGTGTCCTCCAGTATGCCCATGACCGCAGGCTGCCTTTCGGGCTTACCGTTCTGGGTGAGGAGACACTCTCCTCCGATGGCTTCTCGAAGGACGCGACCCATCTGTTCGCCTGTTATCGCCTCCTTGCGCGCGCGTGTGCCCGGATGGACCGGGAACCCTCCAGTACAGTGTTCCTCGACTATCTCCAACGGGAACGACTCCGCATCCCCGCCCGCTCACAGCTGTTTCTCATCCAGCATGAGCTGAAGGAAGAGGAGATTGGAGCGCTGCTTCGCATGCAGGCGCAGTTCTCACGCATTTCGATCTGCCTGTTCCCGTATGGAAGCTTCCTGCTGTACGGTGAGCGGGCAGTCCCACACTTCATGCCCGACATCGAACAGATTGCACGTCTCAAGAAGACGCAGAAGATCCTGAGAGATGCCAGAGTGGACCTGTCCATCATCGGTCTCAACGATACGCTTGCCGCCCTCGGAGAAGCCTGATCGTGCATCGCGAGAAGTCACTGCTGCACCTCTCCTTCATGATGGTAGCGACGCTCCTGGTCTTCTGGACAGCACGCGCCACTATCCCATTGTGGATTGTGCTGCCCGCTCTGGCGGTTCTTGTGGCAGGACCATGGCTGGGGCGACACAAGCTCACGTGGGAAGCCATCATCGGCGTCGCTGTGGTAGGCATCGTGGCCACAAACGGCCAGCGCCTGACCATGGACTACGCAGCGCGCTATCGGGAGTTCTTCTTTCTCCTCGTGCCGATGCTCTTCTACGCAGGGATTGTTCTCACCAGGCTGAAGACTCCTGGGGAACCGGTCTACGTCGGCAATATCGTGTGGCTGGCGCTGCTGGTCACGCTCGACGTCGCGGGCGCCGCCGTCTCGATCGCCGTGCTGTCGCTCCTCGTCCTCCTGGCACTACTGCTTGCGGGAACAGACGAAGACCGGCCGCGGTTTCTGAAGCGGCTGGTTCCGGTCGCCGTCATCCTGATTGCCGTCACCGTCCTGGCAACGTCCCTTCCGGTCGAGACAGGTCCGTTCAGCGCGTCAACTGCCCAGAACCTGCAGGACTTCCTGTTTGGCCATCCTACGGACGTCGACTTCATCACAAGACGCCATACCACGAACTGGTGGAAGCCCTGGCCGGCCGCCGCGTCGAATCTCCTCGGCTCCTGGCTGATGCGGACTGCGCTTGCCGAAGAACTCCATGTCCTCGCCCTCTCCCTGCTGGCGGCTCCACTGGTGGTCCTGCTTGCCTGGATATTCCTTGGAGGCGTCCTCCAACAGGGACCGGGCAAGTCCCTGCGGAAGCTTGTGCCTGCTCTCCTCCTGCTGCTCGGCATGGGCTGCATCTTCGTGGGTCTCATCAGCATGCGCAGCAAGGCCCTGAACACCCTGATGTTCGGTCCTTCTTCACCCTGGATCATCGACGGCAAGCTTCTGGTGCCACGTACATGGCAGATGTTCCTGGCGCTCAGGCTGAAGGTCAGTCTCTTGCCTTCACCCGCCATCCTGACACTGCGGCTCGTCCTGCGCACTCTGTCGATCCTGACAGTGTTCACCTGTGGCGTCGTCTGTGTCCGGGAGGCACTCGCAACCAAGTGGGACCGCCTCGAGGGCATTGGGCGCAGGCGTGACCGCATCGTCATCGAACGAACCATCAAGAGGATTCGCAGCCTGGACGACGAAGAGCTGCTGCGCGACCCGCGTGGAACGGTCATCGCGATCTTCTACATGGCTGCCAACGCTCTGTATCCACTCGACCTCGCGATGGTACGGGGAGAAACGCCGACAGAGCTGACGACTCGCGTTGCCCGGTGGTATCCTGACCTGGCCGAGAAGGTCAGCGTTCTCGGACGACTGTTCTACGTCGCCCGCTACTCGAAGGTCGACGTGACTCCCGATCAGGTGAGGCTGGCCAAGAGCACCTATGAGGAGCTGCTGGAGATGCTGAAGGTCGAGGCCCAGCACCCACGCATCAGAAGCGAGGGAGCAGTGCCCATCTCCCAGTAGCCCGACCAGTCTGTAACGTGCCGGAGTCCTGACCGATGTAATGAGTGAGGCGAGATGGAAACAGCGGGAATCCGTCAGACAGCAACACCGCCAGGGGTGGATCGCAGTTCTGCGGCACACTCCAGTGGTCTTCATGTGTTCCTCGGGACCGCGGGAGCTGGTCTGCTTGTTTCGCTGGTCATGCTTGTCGTCGCCCTTCTCCTCCGCAGCGCCTCATTCCTCGTCGTCGGGCTCGCCGCTCTGTCCTATACGGTCATTCTGTGCGGCATGCTCACTGCCCAGCACCAGCGGCTCACGGTCACGAGCGTCCTTCGCCACAGCGTCGCGATGGTACACCAGCCCAACATGCTGACGTGCACAGCCTCTGGATACAGGGCTACAGGTCCGCTGCTGCTTTCTGTCGAACCGCTGCTGCCGCCCTACGTGATCCAGCGCCACAGCAGGCAGGGAGAAGATGGCATGACCGTGTTCTTCGACGCCACCCGCAAGGGGCAGTACGCTGTGGGCTCCGCCCGCGTCTCGCTGCAGGACCCACTGCGCATCTTCCGTACACAGCTTACGGTTCCCCCGCGGCTGACCCTGACGGTCGTCCCGCGTCCGATTTCCCTCGCGACGATGCACATCGCGCTCACCTCACCTCTCGACGGGCAGCGTGTCCGCTATGCTCCCAATGTCGATACCAGTCAGCTCAAGGGGACTCACCCTTATGACGGCGAGCCGATGAATCGCATCCACTGGAAGATGAGCGCTCACACGGGAACACTCGTCGTCAAGGACTTCACACCTTCGGCGTCTCAGACGGTCATCCTCCTTGTGAACTATACCGTGCAGCGAGATACTGGCTTCACGCTGGAGGCGCTGGACGAAACGCTGTCAACCGCCGCAGCAAGCGTCCTGCAGTATGTTCATGACCGCAAGCTGTCCTTCGGCCTTGTGGCAATCGGTCCACACACAGATTGGACAGGGCCCGGCCGTGACCGCATGCATCTTCTCTCCTGCCTCACGACGATAGCCAGGGCACAGGCCGTGCAGACGGAAAACACCGGCATCGTGCTTGACTGGCTCAACCGGAACGCACGTGTGATCCCTGCGCAGTCACAACTGGTTCTCCTCGCCCACGAAATGGACGAGACGGAGATCGTCCACTTGCTCAAGCAGCGCGAACACTTCGCGCGCATCACGATCATCCTGTTCCCGGAAGGAACATTCCTCCTCCCGGGCGAGCATCAGGCACCATACTTCCTGAAAGATACCTCGAGACTGCTCCGCCTGAGGTCTCTGCAGCGCGTGCTCAGGGCGAACGGCATCGAACTGACGATTGTCGGACTGAACGACCCGATCACCACACTCGCCACTGGCTGAGGAGACCATCATGGACACGACACGCATCGCCCGGCTGAT
>JAPLGJ010000117.1 GCA_026390215.1 Caldisericota bacterium | reverse complement strand
CCTCCTCCCACTGAGCCGGAACCACCGGCTGCAGCCAGAAGGTCCTGGAACCCCTTCCGCAGGCGCGAGGACAAGTCACGGTAGGATCGGACCGCCTCTTGCCAATACGATAGTAAGTTGTACGATGGTTGCGCGACCGGGCGTTTCCTGGCGCTCATGGAGGTACTTCGAGTGCGCATTGCATAGTTCCGTCATACCGTAGCGACAACTCCGCCACGTGCCCCCGGCATCGTGACGATGAACACGGAGGAACATATGCAGATTACCTGTACAGATCTCTCTTTCTCATATCCCGAACAAGCGACGCCCCTGTTTGACGGGGTCACGTTCTCAATCTCGGACGGCTCCCGTCTGGGTATGATCGGTCCCAACGGCAGTGGCAAGTCGACCCTGCTGGGCCTGCTGACCGGCAGACTGCAGCCAACCGCAGGCACCGTCGGCAGGTCCAGGCCGACTCCCCGGATCGCGCTCATCGAGATGGATGAGGGCGACAACAAGCCGGTCGTCGCGAGTGCCCTGGCTGTGCGGGATCCACGCCTTGCACACAGCTGGGAGGTCATGCAAGCCGATGCCGGCAGTGACAGCGCACTTGAGGCTGCAGCTGCATTCGCTGCAGCTGATGGGTATGTGGTCCTTGCAGAGACTCAGCGTACCCTGGCACAAACAGGAGTCTCCGACAGACTGTGGGGTCACACCGTCGCATCCCTGTCGGTGGGGGAACGGCTGTGGCTCCGGGTGGCTGAGGCAACGCTGGCTGGCGCCGACCTCCTTCTCCTGGATGAGCCCACGTCTCATCTGGATATTCGGAAGCGTGCCGAATTGGCGGTAACTCTGCAGGACCTCGACCGGCCATACGTGGTCGTCTCACATGACAGGCGCTTCCTGGACCTGGTCTGTACGCAAGTCCTCGAGCTGACACACGGACACGGGCGCCTGTACGCTGGAGGCTATACGCAATACGTCGCCACCATGCGCGCGCAGGAGGAACACGACCGCGACATCTACACGGTGCAGACACGCAAGGTCCGGCAGCTGAAGCAGGCCATCGGCGCTTCCAGACAGCATGCTGCCAACATCGAGCTCTTGGCACACAAGTCCTCATTCATCGGCAAGACACACTACAGCGCTATTGCAGCCCGACTGGAAAAGAGGGCGAAAGCCATGCGCAGGCAACTAGAGCGGTCTCTCGCCGAAGCGCAGGGGGCCAAGCCGTTCATCGAGAAGAAACGCGCCTTTGCCATCGACGGCACCACCCGTGGCGGCATCCTGGCTTCGTTCGAGTCCGTTTCCGCTATGGCAGGGGACAGAATACTGTTCAGTAACCTGTCCCTGACAGTTCGTGGTGGTGAACACTGGTGCATCCTGGGGCCCAATGGCGCTGGAAAGTCCACGCTACTCAGTATTCTTCTCGGGAAGCGCCAGCCGGATTCCGGCGCTGCTTCGATGGCACGGTCGATCAAGGTCGGCTATGTTCCACAACAGGTCACTCTCACACATGGAGACGAGCTTCCAATCGATCTCGTCCGCGAGGCAAGCGGCATAGGCAGTGAGGATGCACGCATCCTCCTTGGAACGCTGGGCATCGAGGACGACCAGGTCTTCCAGCCGGTCGGGCTCCTGTCCGCTGGGCAGCAGAAGCGAGTCTTCATCGCGCGCCTCGTCGCTGCGCGGCCCGACCTCCTCGTCATCGACGAGCTGGAGGGGAACCTGGCCATCGACGCGTTGGCACTGCTGGAACAGGCGCTGTCGCAGTTCACCGGCGCGCTGGTGATGGTCACTCACGACGCGGCACTCGCCCATGCGGTCGGTCAGCAATTTATCTCGCTGGACGGCATCGGCGGATGGTCACAGGAGAACCGTTTCGACGATGAGGAGTCTTGACTTTGTCGACGTCAGACGGGAACCGATACTGTTACACTCGATGAAGTGCTGAAATGCCTGCAATCAGGATCACCACACAACCTTCGTTGACAGCACCCTGTTTGACCCCATACTATGATGTCTTGCAGGTCTGTGCACAGGGAAACAGACGACCGGAGAAATCCGATCGAACGCTCACTGTCGATGTCTCATAGCATGGGTCCAATAGCACTCGCCACACCCGTGCGGCGACATCCGACATATGAAAGAGCCGCCTGCTGACTGTCTGAGAGCGTCATCCTGTCGAGCGCCGGCACAAGGAGCTCACGTGACGTTTGATTCATTCCATCTCGACCCCCGCCTCACTGCGGGTATTGTTCTATGCGGTTACACCACACCCACACCTATCCAGGAGAAGGGCATTCCCCCTGTCATGGAAGGACATGACGTCATGGGCCTTGCCCAGACCGGCACGGGCAAGACGGCCGCATACGCACTTCCTATCATGGAGCGCCTGCTGACGGGTCCGCACGGCACGCTGCGCGCCCTCATCGTCGCCCCGACTCGGGAACTGGCCGAGCAGATCGCCGAGGACTTCCGCGATTTGGGGCACAAGGCTCGCCTCACCGTCCTCACCATCTACGGAGGCGTCGGCATCAATCCACAGATCGATGCACTCCGGCGCGGCGTCGACATTGTCGTCGCCTGCCCTGGCCGTTTGCTGGACCATATCACTCAAGGGACGGTCGACCTCACCAG
>JAPLGJ010000156.1 GCA_026390215.1 Caldisericota bacterium | reverse complement strand
GGAGATTGTCAACACGCTGTCCGACGTCACCAGGGACAACGTCGATATCGTCGAGCGGTACTACACCCTCAAGGCGCTCCTTCTGCGCAGCAAGAAGCTCACGCTGGCGGACATCTACGCGCCCATCAGCGCCAAACCCCACACGTACACGTGGAGCGACTCCAAAACGATCGTCCTGGACGCGTATGCCAAGTTCGACCAGCGGGCACACGACATCATCCAGGAGTTCTTCGACAAGAACTGGATCGACGGCCGCGCCCTGCCAAACAAGACGGGTGGAGCCTTCTGCACCTTCAATCTCCCCGGCGCTCATCCGTGGGTTATGCTCAACTTCACCGGGACCAGCCGCGACGTGGAGACCATGGCACACGAACTGGGACACGGTATGCACGGCATTCTGTCCGCCAAGCAGACTGCGGTCAACCGCGACCCTATCCTGCCCCTTGCCGAGGTGGCTTCGGTCTTTGGTGAAATGCTGGTCACCGACTATCTGCTGGGTCGCATGAAAGACCCTGAGGAGAAGATCGCCCTCTACTGCTCCAAGCTGGAATCGGCCTTTGCCACGACCTTCCGTCAGAACATGTTCCACCGGTTCGAGACGCGTACACACGGCCTCATCCCAGACCATCAGCTGTCCACCGATGAGCTCGGCTCCATTTACCACGAGGAACTGGTCAACATGTTTGGTAGTTCCGTCACGATCCCGGCGCACTACGACATGGAATGGACCATCGTCCAGCACATGTTCCTGTGGCCCTTCTATGTCTATGCCTACAACTTCGCGCAACTCGTCGTGCTGTCACTGTACCAGAAGTACCTGGAGGAAGGCGAGAAATTCAAGCCCGTCTACTACCGCATCCTTGAGACAGGCAGCGCCATGACTCCTGCTGAGATCCTTGGCCTGGCCGGCATCGACCCACGCGACAAGGCCTTCTGGCAGAAGGGCTTCGACTTCATGCGCACCCGCTGGGTCGAGCCCCTCGAGAAGCTCGTGTCTGAGCGCAAGTAGCCTTCGCCTCGCATAGCACCCCAAACAAGAAGAGCCTCCGGAGGACACCCCGAAGGCTCTTGTAACAGGGGACAGTCGTAGTTGTTGTAACAGGCTACCGCCTTACACGCCCGGATGGTTTCGTTTGCACTTCAGGACAGTTCCGTCTCTGCAAGAATCTCCGAAAACAGTGATACCGAGAGGTGTTGGACAGAAGGGTGGTCAGGCCGCGTATTGTGCCGCTGACGGCAACGGACGTTGGGATGTTACAACAAGTAGGACTGTCCCCTGTTACAGGTGGTGGCGGCGGGGGGATTCGAACCCTCGACACTCCGGGTATGAGCCGAATGCTCTAACCAACTGAGCTACGCCGCCACAGGGCGCTGGAAAACTGGAACATACTAGCAGACGCGACAGCCTCTGTCAAGCCAGGAAAAGCGAGATGCTATCCGCGCTTGCGCTCTGTCCGCTTCTTCTTGTCGACCTGCCACTCCTGTGAATCCTGCAGGTACCGCTTCATCATCATATCGAAGGGGCTCAGCAAGGGCTTCTCGCGGAACGGCCGCGAACTGTAGGACGGGCGGGCAGATGGCACACTTGGCCCAGAAGCCGGCGTAGGGGAGCTGCCTTCCACGGCGAGAGCGGCAGGCGTTTCGTCAGCACCACCAGCAACTTTGGCAGCCTTGATGGAGAGATTGAGCTTGCCATCCTTGTTTCGGCCAATGACGCGAACGATGACCTTGTCCCCTTCCTTGAGGAACTGGTTGACGTCCTTGACGTAGGTGTCGCTGATTTCTGAGATATGGACCAGACCT
>JAPLGJ010000043.1 GCA_026390215.1 Caldisericota bacterium | reverse complement strand
CGGGACCTCGGCATCCTGGACCCGTCAATCTACGAGTACGACCTTGTGTATGGCGAGGGTTTCATGAGTGACAAGGCTGAGCGCATCCTGTATGGGCAGAGTCTCATGACACACGCCATGGTACTGACGGGCGTCGACCTCGACGGCGACGGGCATGCGCGCAAGTGGCGTGTTGAAAACTCATGGGGAGACAAGCTTGGAGACAAGGGATTCATGGTTATGACGGATGCGTGGTTTGACGAGTATGTTTACGAAGTCGCCGTCAGCAGGGACTACCTTCCCGAAGACCTGGCCTCTGTCCTGCGCGAAGAGCCGACGGTCCTGCCGCCATGGGACCCGATGGGCGCGCTGGCGGCGGCTCGTTGATACGGCAGGATCGGGAGGAAGACATCCGTCATGGAAACCCTGGAAGCGATCGCCGCGCGGAGGAGTGTCCGCAAGTTTGCTGACCGTCCTGTCGCCGAGGAGACAGTCAATGTGGTCCTCGCAGCGGCGATTCTCGCGCCGTCGGGCAAGAACCGTCAGCCATGGAGGTTTGTCGTGGTGGCGGGAGACGAGAAGCGCAAGCAGATGATACGCGTCATGCGTGAGGGCATCGCAGACACCAAGGCCCGCGGGATGGAGACCGGCTCGGCCATTATGACGGCTCGTATCATGGAACACGCTCCGGTGACGATCTTCATCTTCAACCCGGAAGGGCTGCATCCCTGGACGAGCCACTCGGTTGGGCAGACCTTCATGGAAATGGTCGACACGCAGTCCATCGGGGCAGCGGTCCAGAACATGCTGCTGGCCGCGCAGGACGTCGGTCTGGGCACGCTCTGGATGTGTGACGTGTGGTCGGCATATCGGCAACTGTCAGCATGGCTGGGAGAATCGGGACAGCTGGTCGCGGCGGTGGCGCTCGGGTATCCGGATGAGTACCCCGCCGCCCGCCTCAGGCGTCCGCTGTCCGAGGTTGTGCGCTGGTTCTAGCAGGCGGGTTTTCGACCGAGCAGTTTTGTGACCTGACGTCGGAAGTCGGGGAAGAGGCTCAGTGAGCTCATTTCCTCAAGCGTGAACCATCCGATGCCTTCCGTCTCCCGGGTATCCTCGGTGAGATGCGCCCCTTCGCCAGGCAGGGGCGCACAGACGTAGGCGAAATCGATGTGGCAGTGTTCGGGTTCGATGCCGGTCGGGATGCGCTCACACAGGACCATCCATGGAACGTGCAAGACCTCGACCACATCCGGCTCGCCCAGTGTCTCGTCCCGGGGGCTCACGATGCGGCAGTGCACGCCAGTCTCCTCGAAGATCTCGCGGAGGCATGCTTCGTCTGGCGTTTCGTCCTGATCCACGTGACCGCCCGGATAGATCCAGACACGATGTTTGCGGTGATTGACCAGCAGGATGCGGTCATCTCGCAGGACAAAACCCGACGCCGTGAAGTGTTTGGGCAGCATCCGCGCCCAGGATGGTAGCAGTTCCGTCATAACAACTCCTTTGACGATGTTGGGCGGCATACGTCTTCACGGACCCTTGCGACGATGTCGCGGGCTGCGTTGGGCCTCCCCAGGCGCCTGAGGTTACCAGACACCTCTGGACCTCTTTGGGTGAACATCAGTTCGTCGGCGGCACGCAGAAGCTGCTCGGCGTCCGCTGCGACATATGCTGCCTCGTGCTGAGTCAGGAACCGGACGTTCATGGTCTCCTGGCCGGGGAGGGGCTGGTAGATCACGAGCGGGACACCGACAGCTGCTGCCTCTGCAAGCGTGACGCCTCCTGCCTTGCTGACGAGCAGGTCGGCTGCCTGCATGTACGCGGGAATCTGGTCGGTCCATCCGACGGGAGTGATGGTGTACGTGACCGAACGAGCGACGGCAAGGCTGCCTAGTTGATTCAGGACATCAGTGTTGTTGCCGCAGAGAGCCACGACGGTGATCGGTTCTCCAAAGGGCCTGGACGTCAGCGCGTCACATGCTTCGAGGATGTTCCCGAGGCCGAGGCCGCCTCCCGTGACGACAGCCAGACGGGCATCCTGCGGAATACCCAGCAGGCTACGGGATTCCTGCCGCGAATGGTGGACGGCAAACGCTGGACGGACAGGAATGCCAAAGGAGTAGATGGGCTGGCGGACACGCCGGTTTGCAGCTTGGAAGCTCGCGGTGACTTGCTCGTTTGCTGAGACGTGCCAGTTGACTCCCTTGACCATGTACAATGTCTGCAGGACGTAGTCGGTGAAGCAGTTGATGAGCGGCGTCCCCTGCAGGCGATGCCGTTTGACTTTCGAGAGCGCCAGTGTCGGCCAGAGGTTCGTGGAGACGATTGCGTCGGGAGCCTCCATGAGTGCCAGCTCCCGCAGTCTTCCATAGCCGACGTTTGCCAGAAGCAGCGATGCGTACTCCGCTTCCTTGATGTCCTGATTGACGGTGTGCTGGAAGGCCAGGTCATAGGCTTCCGGGAGGATCTTGATGAGTTCCAGATAGGCGTCGCACATCGCGAAGCGCATGACAGCGGGGACCTGGTCAAGGAAATCGACGTATCGCGTTTCCCAGCCCTGCTGCTCGAAGACCTCCCCCAGTGCGTGTGCAGCCTGTTCGTGTCCGGCGCCGACGCTGGCGTACGCAAGCAGGACCTTGTACTCGGCCACGATCACGCCTCAGCCAGGGCTGAACGAAGTGGGCGCGCGAGGACGGCGACCACGGCCATTTTGGCGACGTCGAGAGCCATGATCGGCACAAGGCCGAGGAGAGCCGCTTGGGCCGTTCCTCCTCGCAACAGGAGGACTCGCCACATCCACAGGACGCCCGGGACATAGATGAGGACGAGTGATCCTTCTGCAAGAGCCAGGTCGCGGCGCCAGGAGTCCCAGTGCCAATGGTCGGCAAGAGCGCCGACGATGATTGAGGCGAGAAGAAAGCCGGCAAGGAAGCCCCCTGTGGGGCCTGAGAGGGCGACCATGCCGGAGGCTCCTCCGGCGAAGACGGGCAGGCCGACCAGTCCAAGCAGCAAGTATGCCAGGACGGCAACGTACGCTGTGCTTCCGAAAAGGAGTGGTGTCAGCACGACAAAGGCACTCTGGAACGTGATCGGGATCGGGCGGAGGGGGATGCTCACGTAGGCACCGATGACCAGCAGTGCCACCATGACGGCAAGCTGTGCGACGCGCCGCGTGGAGAGTTTCACGAAAGGTATCCCCTCACAACGGCCACGAAGACCGACACGGAGAGTGGGAAGATGTCCTCGTCAAAGGTGAACGTTGGATTGTGGTGAGGGGCAGTGAGACCTTTTGCCGCGTTTCTCGTCCCAATGAAGACAAATGCCCCGGACACGTGCTGGAGATAGTAGGCGAAGTCCTCTCCGCCCATGGTGATCTCAGGTTCGACGACGTTGTCCTCACCAACAGCCTGCTGGAGGACGGGACGCAGGAATGCGACAGATTCGCCACTATTGATGACCGGGGGATACCCGAATTCGTAGTCGAGGTCGGCGGTTGTTCCAAGAGCCTGAGCTGTATGGCTGACGATACGGCGCAGACTGGCGGCGCCGAGTTCGGCGTCTTCCCGCGACAGTGCGCGCAGGGTGCCGGTCATATGGACACTTTGGGGGATGATGTTGAATGCAGAGCCGCCGTCGATGGTGCCGATGGTCACCACACGCGATTCGAGAGGGTTAGTCTCGCGTGAGACGATTGTCTGGAGGGCGGTGACAATCTGGGCAGCCGCCACGATCGGGTCCGTGCCGAGGTGAGGCGCCGCGGCGTGCGTGCCCTTGCCGGTGACCGTCAGCTCGAACCGGTCGGCTTCCGCCATGAGAGGCCCCGCGCGCAGACCGACCTTGCCAAATTCGAGCGCGTTCCACAGATGCATCCCGAAGGCGAAGGTGACGTCCGGGTTCTGGAGGATTCCCTCCTTCAGACATGGCTCCGCGCCCCCCGGGGAGATCTCCTCTGCCGGTTGAAAGAGCAGCTTGACCGTCCCGCCAAACTGGTCGCGGTGGTCGACCAGCCAGTGTGCGACGGCGAGCAACGTCCCGGTATGGCCATCATGGCCGCAGGCGTGCATCACACCCTTGTTCTGTGAGGCAAATGGCAGGCCCGTCTCCTCCGTCAGCCGCAGGGCGTCGATGTCGGCGCGCAGCAGGAGGACCTTGCCGTTCGCGGGACCGCGCGTTCCGGCGACGATCGCCGTGACCCCGGTCCCCGCTATGGGTGAGGGATCCAGGCCGAGGCTGTGCAACTGCTCGGTGATGTACTGCTGCGTTCCCCGTTCCTCGAACGAAGGTTCCGGGTGAGCGTGCAGATAATGGCGGTGCTCCGCCGCTTCTCTGGCGTACGTGTCGATGTTGGGCATGTCTTCCCGTGTCTCCATGGTCATTCCTCCTGGATCGGCAACATCCATAGTGTAGCGGGATAGCACTGCCCGCCAAGTTCCTTCATCCGTCATTCCCCCCCGAGGACTTTTGTCTAATCCGAGGGGTGCTTTCGGCGTATACGGGAATCCAGTCCTGGAACGAAAGCGGGGGAGCGCAAGCTCCCCCGTGGCAGTCCAGGTACTTGGTGGCTAGAGCCCGGTAACAGGTTCGGGCATTCCCTTCTTGAACCAGGCGTGGGCCATGTGCGGTGTGTTCTGGGCAAGACTGATGCCACCCTGATTGTCGATGACGATGATACCGGCCTCGGTCGCCAGCATGTTGCTCAGCATGTTCACTGCGCTCGAGGCCGCACCCTGGGCGTCGAGCCCCATACGCATGGAGTCGCAGGCAGTCTTGGTGATGAGGGTGCGCATCATGCTCTCACCCAGTCCGGTCAAGGAAGCGCCGCCGAACTGCGTAGCATACGTGCCGGCGCCAGGCAGTGATGTGTCGCCGACGCGTCCCAGCAGCTTCAGAAAGACGCCGCCGGTGGACGTGCCCGCGGTCACATCACCCTGTTCGTCCAAGGCGACAGCACCGACGGTGCCGTGCATGACTCTGGGTGTTCGTTCATGAGGGCCTTGAGCTTCGGCCAGTCGCCGGTGTCACCAGCCGGGAAGCGCTCGCGGTACTCGCGCCACTGGGTGTGCCCTTCCTCGATAACGGGATTGTGAGGCGCGATGCCCATCTGCGAGCGAACTCCTGAGCGCCACTGTCCTGAAGGAGAACGTGGTCCGTCTTCTCCATGACCATGTGTGCGAGCGAGATGGGGTGCTCGATGTTCCTGATGCCCGCGATGGCTCCGAATCCAAGTGCAGGGCCATGGGCAACGGCGGCGTCCATCTCAACCTCCCCGTCAAACGTCAGCACCGATCCAGTACCGGCGTTGAACAGCGAATTGTCCTCCAGGACCTTCATAGCAGTCTCCACTGCGTCCATCGAGGATCCACTGCCTGCAGGAACGTCACTTCCAACAAGAACAGCCTCCCGGACCCCAGCGACGACAGCCTCTTGCTAGTCGGGGGGACCGCGCCGACACCACCGTGAACGATGATCGAGTACATAGCGCCTCCACGCCGTGCATAACTACGCACCTTCCAAGTATATGGTATACTCAATGATTGACGATCCGGCTTCAGAAGTGACGCACGAGCTTGCAGGCCGGGAAGATATCTGGGGGTACCTATGGACACGGCAACCAAACTGGTCGAGATAGCGAAGCGGCTGTATGACAGGAACATGAACGCGGCACTGGGCGGTAACGTGAGCTTTCGGCGTGGGGACGAGATCACCATTACGGAGGCCGGCATCAACAAGGGGTTCATGAGCGCGGACGACGTGGTCGTCGTGGACATGGACGGCAACAGACTGCTGGGAAACGGCAAGCCGTCATCTGAAGGCAAGATGCACTACGAGATCTACAAGCTGCGTCCGGATGTGCAAGCCATCATTCATGCCCATCCGCCCTTTGCCGTGGCGTTTGCACTGGCACACCACGACCTGCCGGACGACATTCTGCCCGAGACGACCATCCTGCTGGGTCATGTTCCCTGTCTGCCATACGTGACGCCGTCGACGATTGAGCTCGCCCGTGAAGTTGCCCAAGGGCTCGCTCATCGCAACGCTGCGTTCATGGAGAACCATGGTGCCATCACCGTCGGAGTGGACCTGGAAGAGGCGTACAACCGCATGGAGCTTCTCGAACAGACGTGCATGTCTGTGGTGTATGCAAGTGTTCTTGGGGGAGCGCACCACATCCCGGAGAAAGACATGGAGTTTTTCGTCGACAACTTCGGACTGAAGCGCGAGGGATAGGCCGGATTGGAAAATCTATGGTGGCTGCTAAGATAGAGATGTGATGAACGAGCCAAGCAACACCGGTGTTATCGAGCTGCACGTATTGCAGGGCATCCTGCAGGGACGTTCGCACCACAAAGCGGTCCAGAGAGCAGTCGAGGTGATTGCACATCTTGTGCCGTCCTGCAGTGTCACCTTGATGACCATCAGTGCGTGTGGGCGGCTGCGGTTCGAGGCTTGGGTGAACATCGCCACCTCCATCATTCGGAGTGCTGAACGCAGCTTCAACCAGGAAGGTCTGCCCAGGAATCTTGCCGACCTCGTCCACGGGAAGAAACCAGTGATTATCGAGGACCTCAGCTCATATGCCGACTGGCGTGAACCGGTATCCAGGACCGCTTCCTGGGCGGGCTTCCCCATCCTGTTGCATGGGCGCGTCATCGCCATCGTCAACGTGCAGTCCATGACACAGCGCATCACCCCCTCAGGAGTCGTCGACATTGAACCGGTAGTGAATACCATCGCTCTCCTGATTCTGCGCTATGAGGAGGCGCGGGAACTGGCGGTGCGCAACCGCCAGATGGGCGTCCTCTATGAGATGGCGGTCGCCGGCGCAGAAGCAACCGATGAACTGGGACTGCAAGCAAGAATAGATCACGTCC
>JAPLGJ010000159.1 GCA_026390215.1 Caldisericota bacterium | reverse complement strand
CGAGTATCCGCTATCGTACGTGGCCGAAGTGGACAGCTACCTGCGCATCCCCGTCAATTATGCAGTGTTCGCCGGACTGTGCGCTGAGGGTTGGTTCTCTCTGTGGAGCCCCTCGGCGCCGCTGGCATACTTCGAAGACTTGCAGGAAGGGTACCTCGCTCTGATGCGGGTCTCACGCCTTGACGCTGAGGTCCCCGAGCAGCTGGTCGAGCACGGCCGGTCCGGTGCCAACTTCATCTACTACCTTGACCCACCCGTCACGGTGCAAAAGCTACGCCCCATCCTCCGTCCCGATATCTATAAGCGCCGCAAGGGCGACCTCACGGCCTTCCTGTCCGAACACAACTGGCTCCTTGGCGAGGAAGGTCCGACTGTGTCAGGTGAACTGGAGACGGAAAGCCTGTTTGACTAAGGGCAGCACTTCCTCAGGTACTAACTGGTGTCGAAGGTTTCGTCGCATCATGAAGAAGGCGTTGTCCCTTGCTCACGTATTTCGCAGTGTGGCACGGACAGTGGCATCGAGAAGAGAGATCGTGACTAGTTTCCGGGTGGCCGCGTACGATTTCGCAATCATTCTGCCCTCGGAGTCTCTATTTCGGTCTATCCGGACAACGGATCTCAGGAAACAGTCTTTGTCGCCATCTTGGAGATCTGTTGTGGGTTGTTCCCACTGCATCTTTCCCCATTAGTACTCACTCTGAATGTAGAGTACCTTGCAGGACGTCAGGCGACCGTCCTGAGGACTCCGTTCATCGAGTGTGCAGTGGGCTTGATGTCTTCGTGGTTCCAGAGTGTGCCTTGCCCGGTTCACCGGATCAGTCAATACTAGCTAGCACTTCGTCGAGCGCACCGGCTGCAGCAACGTGAAGGTTGAAGACATAGTCGTTGGCATCAAATGCCTCGCGCAGGTTCGCCTGTGTATTGAGCCAGCCAGGCCCGTCAGTCAGCCATATGAAGTGCAGCTGTGGCGAACCCTTGAGAAGCTGCTGCAGTTGAATGTACTCTCCTGCAGTTGACTTCAGCTTCGTTCCTGTGTCATGATAGTAGTTGACTTCCAGCACGTGTAGGGCCCTGCCATTTCTGATGGCGAAATCGAAGCGCCTGTCAGCCTTGTCCACGGGAACCTCAATATGCCATCGCGACGATATGGCCTGTCTGGTCGCCTGCGCAATGTACTCAAGTCCCAATCGTCCACAAGTGGTAGAGATCAGGTGGTCCACAATGGCTTCCATCATATGGCCACTTCGGTTCTTCCTCGCATTGGTGTCAAGACCGACTTCTACCCCAGTAACGTAGTCAACCAGGTTCTTGGTTGACCGGTCTTGAAACGCCTGAAGGGCTCCAGATTTGTCTAAGAACTCGACCGCTGCCTTGACCTCCTTTTCCGTAGCATGATCGGCGTCCGAGAAGTCGTAAGAGACGCCACTGTCAAGTCGACGGGGGTCATCTAGCACGAGGTACTTCTTCTCCCTACAGGCTAGGAGTATCGGGAACGCGGCCACAACTCTAGGATACTCGAGGGCGAGGCGCTCGATGCGGTTCCTGAAGTCGGGCTTGCCAAGGGCCGAGTTCAGCAGGTTAAGGTCGATCTCAAGGTCTTCGACCTGCGCGGAGACTTTGGCCCAGTTGACGAAGTAGCTCCAAGTAGCGACAGCCGGCATCAGCGTCCTCAGAAGATAGGCAAAGACGTCGTCAGGACGGCAGCTGCCAGCCAATTCCTTGAACACACGCAGTTCCTTCATCATGCCTCCCCGATCGCCAGTCGAAAACAGTTCACGACGCACAAGTCTAGGGTGAAGCTCGTGCCTACTGAAAGAATTCCATCCAATCCTCGTCATCTGTTGCAAGCGATGTGTCATCCGGTTCCTGGACCATTGGAGCCGGGACGTCGGCAAGAACACGCCGGAGCCTCATCATGTTGTCGTACAGCTTGCCATAGCGCTTTACAGAGAGGTCCAGGTACTCCTGTACTGTATCGATTCCGAGGTAGCGTCTTCCATAGAGAAACGCCGCAAGGCCTGTCGTCGAACTCCCCGTGAATGGGTCAACGACTAGATCTTCGGGGTTTGTGCTTGCCAGCACAATGCGGCGCAGCAGGTCAAAGGGCTTCTGGGTAGGATGCTTCCCGAAGGTTTTCTCCATTCGCAGAGGAGTCCCGATGGCCCAAACAGAGCGCATTTGCAGACCGGGTTTCTTGAGGACATCCTCTGGCCAGTTACCATCTTTCATTCGTCGGTAATTGAACTTGTGTCTTGCCTTGGGGTCCTTCACCGCCCAAATGAGAGTCTCATGACTAGCAGTGAAGAAACGGCAACTCAGGTTGGGCGAAGCATTGGGCTTGTACCACGCAATGTCGTTCAGAATCTTGAAGCCAGCAAGCTGTATGGCCATGCCACACTGATAAATAGAGTGGTACGTTCCGCTGACCCAGAGCGTTCCTTCAGGCTTCAGGACTCGGCGCGCAGCGCCTATCCAGGATCGTTGAAACTCGAAGTCTGCGTCCATACCCTTGCTCAGGTCCCAGTCTGCCTTTTTCACTGGCACCATTCGTCCGTTCTGACACGTGAACGTTCCGCTGGAAAGGAAGTACGGAGGATCTGCGAACACCATGTCGACGGAATTCTCGGGCAGCTGGCTGAGCACGTCAAGACAGTCGGCGTTATAGAGCGTAAAGCGTGGTCTCTCGAAGAATGGCTGGATGTTTTTCATTGTATGACAGTCTTCAGACTGAGCTCCTTTCGAAGTGAAGGCCACACCAAATGCCAAGGCCTCTGCCCCCCGCATAGGTTAAACAGATCATCGTAGGAACATTTCCTGCGGATGGCGATCGGATCATTGATCAGATCCCGGAGGCTGTCAACAATCGTAGCAGGGCTTTGCTGGAGAGGCCGACGGTCCTAGTCACGAACACGCACAGACGAAACGTACAGGGAACCGAACCGAGGCGTCAGCACGAAAGCGTTCTTGTACTTGAATTAGGGCGTGCTTCGATCCGTTCTTGGAAGCTAGGATGAGCCCAACTCCAGCACTGGTCCAACTTGGCAGGTTCATCCGGACGAATCCAGCGCTATCTGGTGACGATTGGTTCAGGGGTTGACCGTCAGCAGGACTGAGTGGGTACGTGCCGCGACCAAGTTGGGATAGCCGATGCGGATGTAGCCGAAGTACAGGGTGACCTTGCCGGGAGCGATGGCGCGAAAGGTCCAGACTTCGGTTCTTGCGACGGCTTCCTTGGCGTCTGGTTGATCCAGGAGCTGCACTTTCGTTCTGTCGGTGGCCAGCAGGTCCCACCGGAATGCCGGATCGGCACTACTGTCGAGCGTGACCGTGAAGGTTTCGCCGACACGCGCCTGGACTCCAGGGATGGGTTTGAGGGACGTCTTGACCATCGGGATGATGACGACGAGGACGAGGGCGATCAGAGCAAAGGTCAGGAGCTGCTTCACGGCATCAGTCATTTTCATGATGGATAGTATAGGCAGATGCCGCCGAAAAGCACGGCAATGCGAGGCGTGGTGTCTCGAAAGAGCGTAGCAGGAGATTGCACGGCGGGGGGGGGTACATGACAGCGCCCCGCAGCCTTCCGTTGCGGGGCGCTCTTGATGTCGTGGCTATGCTACTTGACAGTGACGGTGACGGTCCTGGTCTGTGCAGGAGGGACGCTCTCCCAGGGACGGGCGTAGTTCAGGGTGATTGTTGTCGTTCCCTTCCCGACAGCCTTGAACGCAAAGGTATCCGTGCCGCCGCCGCCCACAACCTGAGGGTCGCGAGCCTCTGCCGCATATTCGTTGCTGACGAACGTGACCACCGTCTTGTCCCCGACGGTCTGACTCCAGCTGTACCCAGTGGTCGCGTTGGCATCCAGTGCGATGGTGAACGTCTTTCCGACGGCCGTTTCGAACGTATCCCCGGTGACCTGGTCTCCCCCGGATGCTCGGGTCAGCACAAGGGTGACGACTACGGCGGCAACCGCCACCACAGTCACGATAACAGCCAGCATGTTCTTCTTCATCATCTCATCTCCTTGAACCGGTCGGTTTCCCCGATCCGTCGTCTCTAGGACGTACGGAGTGCCGACACGGTTCCCGGAACGGCCCCGCCGCCGGTGGACTCTGGTCCAACATCAGGTATCCTTGTACAATCAAGGTGGAGGTGTTCCATGACGACAGACGAACTTCATGGCAAGTCGGCGCGGCTGGTCGACCTGATCGCGGTCCAGCCAGGAGCGATTGTCAGCAAGACGCTGGTCGAGCGGCCGACAGGGACCGTCACGCTGTTCGCGTTTGACAAGGGGCAGAAGCTGAGTGAACACACTGCCCCATTCGACGCGCTGGTGAGCGTACTGCAGGGGAGCGTCGACATCATCCTGGACGGCGTGCATCACGTACTGACTTCAGGCGACGCGATCGTCATGCCGGCAGGCGTCGTCCATGCCGTCGATGCGCTGGAGCCTTGCGTGTGGCTCCTTACCATGATACGTTCCTGAAGCGCTGACATGGGAGAAGACGACGCGCATGGCAAGGACCGGTTCACGCGGGTCCGGCGAAAGCCTGAGGCCACGACGGGCACCCCACCGGGAGCGCTGACCGCGCCGCCTGCAGACGCTGCGATTCCACCGACCCGTATCCGGGTCCTGTGGTATGACCAGGACCACTGCGAGGAGCAGGAGTCCGGTGAAGCCAGTATTTGTGCGGCCTACGCTGGCCGGTCAGGGACCACCTGGATCGACGTCACCGGTGTCGGTGACCCGGTGGTCCTGCAGGAGCTGGGGCGGACGTATGGTCTGCATCCTCTTGCACTCGAGGACATCCAGAACCTGCGGGAGCGCCCGAAGGTGGAGACATACGAGGGCCAGAAGTTCGTGGTGTTTCGGCTTGCCCGCATCAGCGGCAGCGTGTCCATGGAACAGGTCTCAGCATTTCTCGTGGGGTCCACGCTGATCACGTTCCAGGAGGACCCCATCGATCCATGGGAGGCCGTGCGTACGGCCATTCGGGGCGGGGCGGGCCGTGTCCGGTCCGCAGGCGCCGACTACCTGCTCTACTCGCTCATCGACGTCGCTCTGGATGAGGTCTTCCCTGTCCTCGAGCAGCTGGGGGATCAGCTTGAGGACCTTGAGCAGGCAGTCATCGACAATCCGACACCCGAGACGCTGAGCGTCATCTTCAGTCTGAAGAGGGAACTCCTCATGCTGCGCAAGACGGTGTGGCCGGAGCGTGAGGTCGTCCTTGGATTGCAGCAGGACCTGTCGGGACTGATCAAGGACGAGACCAAGCTATACCTCCGGGATGCCTACGACCACGCGGTCCAGCTGATGGACATGCTGGAGACCTACCGTGACCTGGCGTCGAACATGCTTGATGCATACCTTTCATCGCTCAGCAACAGGATGAACGACATCATGAAAACGCTGACGATCATCTCGACCATCTTCGTGCCCCTGACGTTCATCGTCGGCCTGTACGGCATGAACTTCCGCTACTTCCCCGAAATCGAGTGGCGCTATGGCTACCTGTTTGTATGGGTGGTCATGGCCGTCGTGGTCGTCATCCTCTTCAGGTACTACAGGCGCAAGCACTGGCTTTGACGTCCCGCACAGGCGCCCATCCCCTGAACCTGTTCGTTTGGGCACAACGGAGTAGAATATCCACGGAATGATCATGGCCGGAGGGCCAGTATCGATGGAGGTGCGTGCATGATCGAAAACGTCGCAAAGTTCCTCGAGGAACGGCTTGGCGAGGAGCAGTACGCCAAGCTCAGCAGGATCTCAAATGGGAAGCTGTACGATTTCATTGCCCACTTCATCAGGTTGCTCGATCCAGCGAGCGTCTTCGTCTGTGATGACTCGACCCAGGATCTCTCCTACATCAGCGAGAAAGCGATCCGCGACGGTGAGGAGCAGCGCCTGGCAATGAATGGCCATACGCTCCACTTCGATTCGCCTCTTGACCAGGGCCGCGACAAGGAGCACACGAACATCCTGGTGGACCCGGGCGAAGAGATGGGTCCTCAGATCTCCACCCGTGACCGCACCGAGGGCCTCAAGGACATAAGCGAAGTCCTGGATGGCATCATGCGTGGACGTCAGATGCTGATCGTCTTCGCTACGCTCGGGCCCAACGGTTCCGAGTTTGCCATCCCTGCAGTTCAGCTCACCGACAGCGCCTACGTCGCACATTCGGAGAAACTGCTCTATCGGCCAGGCTATGAGGAGTTTGTCCGTCAGGGCGAGCAGGCGCATCTTTTCAAGTTCGTGCATTCTGAGGGCGAGCTGACCGAAAGCAAGACGACGAAGAACATCGACAAGCGCCGTATCTATATCGACCTCAAGGACGATACGGTCTACAGCGCCAACACGCAATACGCCGGCAACACGCTGGGCATGAAGAAGATGGCCATGCGCCTCGCCATCCACCGCGGGTCCCAGGAGGGCTGGCTGTGCGAGCACATGCTGGTCATGGGCATCCACGGGCCCAATGATCGCGTCACGTACTTCACGGGTGCGTTCCCTTCGATGTGTGGCAAGACGTCGACCGCTATGCTCGACGGCGAGAGCATCGTCGGCGACGACATCGCCTATCTCCGCAGGATCGATGGCGTGGTGCGGGCAGTCAACTGCGAACATGGCATGTTTGGGATCATCCTGGGTGTCAACAGCAAGGACGACCCTATTCAGTGGAAGGCCCTGCATGCTCCCGGCCATCAGGTGGTCTTCAGCAATGTCCTCAGGACGGATGACGGCGGGGTATACTGGGAAGGCAAGGACGCGGTGGTCCCGGAGCACGGCGTCAACTATAGGGGCGAGTGGACGCCAGGCAAGCTCGACAAGGACGGCAAACCGGTACTCGCTTCTCATGCAAATGCCCGCTTCACGCTGGGCCTGGAAATGCTTGAGAACCTGGACAAGAACGCTGACAATCCTGATGGTGTCGAGGTCAGCGCATATGTCTACGGCGGCCGCGATTCGGACACATGGGTCCCCGTACAGGAATCCATCGACTGGGCCAACGGCATCGTCGCCTTTGGCGCTTCGATCGAGTCCGAAACGACTGCTGCGACCATTGGACAGGCCGGTGTGCGTCAGCACAACCCGATGTCCAACCTGGACTTCCTGTCCGTCCCGCTGGGCAAGTACCTGCAGATCAACGTCGATTTCGCCAGGGGAGCCAGGCGGCTGCCAAAGATCTTCGCCGTCAACTACTTCCTCAGGAGCCGCGACGGCAAGTTCCTCAACGGCAAGAATGACAAGAAGGTTTGGTACAAGTGGATGGAGCTGCGCTGCAACGGTGACGTCACTGCTATCAAGACCGCGACAGGCTGGATCCCGGAGTACAAGGACCTTGTCCCGCTGTTCATGGGCGTCATCGGTCGCGAGTACACGCGCGCGGAGTACGAGGCCGAGTTCTCACTTCGCATCCCCGAGAACCTGAGCAAGATCGACCGTGTGATCGAGAGCTGGAAGAACAGCACCCACGACACCCCCGAGGTCCTGTTCACAGAGCTCGAGGCTCAGCGTGCGCGTCTGCTGGAAGCGCAGAAAGCCTTCGGCGACGAGGTCAGGCCGTCGCAGTGGAGTGTCATCACATAGCCCTGTGACATTGCTGTAGTATTGGGACAGGCCCTATTGGTGTTGCAGTGCCTCGTCTTGCGGAGGGGCACTGTCGTCATTGCTGGTTCATCCCTTCTCGCCAGAGATCGACTGATCCGTCGGCGTCATTGGTGTTGACCCCGGGGCGAGCTGGTGCTAGATTGGCTCGAAGCGCACTGGTGGGAGGTTCACATGGAATCGTCCTATACGGCACCATTTGCACAGGCATACAATCAACGGTGGACCGGGTTTGTGACGCTGGTCGGGCCGAGGTTGCGGACCCTGTACGAGCAGGTCTGTCCGAAGGGCGAGCGGTCGCTGCTCGACGTCTGCTGTGGCACCGGCCAGTTGGCGCTCCAGTTCCTGCAGGCAGGATATGTCGTCACGGGTCTGGACAATTCGGAACCGATGCTGGCCCATGCGCGCATCAATTGCGCCTCGTTCGTCTCTTCTGGCGAGCTATCCTTTGTACAGGGCGACGCGGCAGATTTCTCGCTATCCTCGCGGTTTGGGCTCGCTGTGTCGACATTCGACGCTCTCAACCATCTGTCCGGCGTCGACGCCTTGCTGTCCTGCTTTGCCTGTGTGCACCAATGCCTGCTGCCGGGAGGCCTGTTTGCGTTTGACCTCAATACGATGATGGGACTGCGACGCTGGAACAATGTGACTTTGGAGGACGCCCCGGACGCAATGGTGATTAACCGCGGCATGTACGACGAAGACAAGCGTCAGGGGCGCATCAAGATCTCCGGATTCGTTCGGCAGGAATCGGGCGGCTGGCTTCGCTTTGACGAGACATTCGTGGAAAGCGCGTGGCCGGTGCGAGAGGTGACCACGGCTCTGCTGGAGGTCGGGTTCAGTGCGGTCTACCAGGCGCGTGCGGCAGACCTGACCGTACCTCTTGCCGACCCGGAGTCTGAACCTCGTGTCTTCTTCGTGGCTCGCGTGTAACGGAACAGGGGTCTACCCCCATCGTCTTGCGGCAAGTGCAGAACCGGCCCCATGCCAAGACGGGGCCGGTTGTCATTCCATGACAACGAGAAGCAGCTAGAGGGACAGGATGATCTGTTTGGCGCGTGGGATCTTGGCGGACGACATGGACAGTTCGTCGATGCCCATGTCGATGAGAACGGGGATGGCCCTCGGGTCTCCCGCCAGTTCACCGCAGACGCCCACCCACTTGCCATGGGTGTGGGCTGCCTCGATGGCCATGTGGATGAGTGATAGCACGGCTGGGTGCAGCGGCTGATACAGGTAGTTGAGGTCGCGGTTCGTTCGGTCCGCGGCAAAGGTATACTGTGTCAGGTCGTTGGTGCCGATGGAGAAGAAGTCGACTCTATCGGCAAGACGCTCGGCATCCAGCGCCGCGGACGGGATTTCTATCATGATGCCGACCTGCAGGTCGTGGTCGTACGCGGCCCCTTCTGCATCCAATTCGTCACGCACGCTCTGGAGAAGAAGATTGGCTTGTTCGATCTCCTCGGCGATGGCGATCATCGGGTACATGATCCGCGCCGTTCCGGCCGTGCTGGCTCGCAGAATGGCGCGCAGCTGGGTCTTGAACAGCGTCGGTCTGCGCAGGCCAAGGCGGGTCGCGCGTACGCCGAGGTACGGGTTGGTCTCCGGGGGCAGGTGCAGGTATGGGATCCGCTTGTCTCCTCCGATATCGAGAGTCCGAATGATGACGGGTTTGCTGCCAAAGGCAGTAAGAACGGAGCGGTATGCTTCGACCTGCTCTTCCTCAGAGGGTGGGCTGTCGCGGTCGAGGAAAAGGAACTCCGTGCGATACAGGCCGACGCCGTTCGCGCCGAACTGCAGGGCTGTGGCGACATCACCGGGGCCACCGATGTTGGCAGACACTTCAATACGCTTGCCATTCCCGAGGACGGCTTCCCTGTCCTTGTACTGCGAAAGATGCTCCTGTTCAACTGCAAGAGCGCGGGCATGCTCCTCGAGGACCGCACGTTCCTCGGGAGTAGGGTCCAGAACAACTGATCCGGCAGCTCCGTCGATGCCGAGGCATGTCTGTTCGTCGATGCTCGCAAGCGCTGTTCCCAGGCCGACGACAGCAGGTATTCCCAGCGTCTGAGCCAGGATAGCAGTGTGGTTCGTCGTACTGCCCTGCTCCGTGACGAAGGCGAGAACGTTCCTGCGATCGACCGAGGCCGTGTCCACGGGTGTCAGGTCGCGCGCAACGACAATGGCGGGGTAGGGCAGTACCCGCAGATCGGCCCTGGGCATCCCCAGGATGACGTCGTCCGGGCGATAGATGTACACTCGCCCAATGGCAATACCTGCTGACGCAGGGATTCCTCTGAGTGTACTCACAAACCTGACCCGGAACGTGCAGCACTGGAAGCCGACAGCTCGACGTCATTGCGACCACTGATCATATCACCTGTCATGACCGGCGTTCCTCCATGCGCGGCTCCCCCTGACTGCAATCTGGGCAGAGGCGTCGACTGTCAGTGTACCTCGGAGGCGGGAAATGCAACGTAGAATCGTGAACGGCAGTGGACCGCCGATGGCAACTCGCTGTCAGTCCTGGTGTGCTGCCGCGCGCGAAGCCTGAGGCGTGCGGAATGTGGTGTCCAATCCTGTCGTGAGGCTGCCGTCTGGCGCGACCCGTACCAGACGCGTATGATACAGTGTGCTTGGCTTGAGTTCCGTGACTGCAAGGTCGACATTGTACGTCATGTTGCCCAGGAGTGGCCCCTGTCTTTCCGTGGCCTCCTCGTAGGTCTCGGAAACACCATATTCGAAGAACCAGAGAGTTGGCTGACCGTCAGGTTTGACGATGCCGTTCAGCACTGCCGACGCCGACGTCACCGATGACGGAGCAAGCGTGGTGACGAGATGCTCGAGTTCAACTGGTTCGGGTTGATGGTTGAGGACCGTGGCAGGGACTGAACTCCTCGTCGTCACGGCCGGCCTGGGAGCGGCTGCGACGGTGATCGGTGACTTGACGATGTGGTAGTATTTGACGTACGTCCAGCCACCGAGCAGCCAGCCGATAGTTGTCCTTTTCCGGTCGTACGTGTGGGCATTGAAGAGGGGTTGGCCATTGGACTGCTTGGCCGAAACGAACACGGCATGACGCAGGCCCAGCCAATTGCCAAAGATGGCGACGTCGCCAGGCTGCAGGCCAGTCGGCGCCAGTGAACTCGAGGACGTCTTCCAGACAGTG
>JAPLGJ010000060.1 GCA_026390215.1 Caldisericota bacterium | reverse complement strand
GAAAACGGTCGCATCTGCGTTCATCGGAATCGCCCCTGCCTTGTTCTGCCCGGAGGCAACTGCGACCAGCTCGTTAGGAGGAGGAAGCGCTCCAAATGCAGCCTCAACATGAGAGGGCATCAGTCCCGGCACCCGCGGAAAAATCCCCACCTGGTATAGATGGGCCTTTCCCGGGCACTCGTTCATCTCCTCGTGACGGACGCCCGTGCCGGAAGACAGGACTTGGACATCTCCTGGACGAAGGCGTACCGGAGGTTGAATCCCTTGCCGCTGTCGTATTTCCCCTGCCACGACGATGGTGACGACCTCGATCTCATCATGAAAGTGGAGTGGGAAACTACCCGCGGGGTTCAGCAGGTCATCGTTGAAAAAACGGAGACCGCCCCATCGGACGTTTCCGGGCTCAAAGTAATCATCGTACGAGAACAGCAGGAAGTTTTCGGAACTTTGCGACACGGCGAGATGTCGCTTCTGCGATGCTACGCGGCGGATCATCCGGTCTCAGTGTCGAGCTGGTCCTCAGATAGAATCTCGCCAGAACCGATCATGTCGAGGAATGTCAGCCCTATCGTTGGATCGAACTGCGTCCCAAGGTGCCCCGCAATTTCTTTCTGCGCTTCTGTCACCGAGAGTGAGCTACGATATGGACGCTGAGACGTCATTGCATCGAATGTGTCGGCGAGAGCCATAATCCGAGAGCCGACTGGAATATGTTCTCCCGACAAGCCATCTGGATAGCCTGCTCCGTCCCATCGCTCGTGGTGATTACGGATGATGGTTGCAACATTGTGCAGTTGCGCGATAGGGCGCAGGATGCTCTCACCGACCAGAGGATGTGTGTCCATGAGCATCACCTCGTCGGGTGTCAGACGGGATGGCTTGTCCAGCAGGCGGTCGGGGACCGCTACCTTGCCGATGTCGTGGAGACGGGCGGCCAGCTGGATCTCAGCAGCGTCGGCGGCATGGCCCAGGATCCTGCGGGCAACCTTGCCCGCCATGAAGGCAACTCGGGTGGAATGCCCGCACGTATACCGGTCTCGAGCCTCCAGTGCATCAACCAGTGTGATCATGCCGTCCACAAAACGCTCCTGCAGCGCATCCTGCAGAGCCGCGACCTGTTGCTGAAGCCCACTGACTCGCGCCTCGTGACGGGCATCCTGAAGCTGACGGTCTGTCACGTCGTGAGAGGTAACGGTCGTACCGGCATAGGTACCTCCCGACGTTTTCACGGGGACGCACCGGTGTTCATAGACCCTGCCTGTCGACGGGTTACCCTCGACAACGGAGAACTCCGTGGCCGTCCCTGTCCGAAGTGCGCCAAGCCCGTGTTCGACATCCTCGGTCACCGATCCGGCGAAGAGCAGGGGAAAAGCAATGCTGGCATCCGGCCGCGGACCCCTGATGAGTCGCGCCTGAGCGTTGAGCGTAACCACATGGTCATGAGCATCGGCCACGACGACGCCGTCAGGAAGCTGTTCGAGAGCCAATCGTATCAGTTCACCTTCGTCCTGAGCCATATGCGCCTCCTAAGCGTCACGTACCACTCCCCTTCAAGAGAGTCTAGCGCGTTATGGTGTCAAGTAAAACGATGCCATCTGAGACGGTGGGAATAGACGTCACTGCCGAGGGAAATGAAAATGGCGAAAGGCTTACGCCCCTCGCCATTATGGGAAGTTGGTTGGAGAAAGAAAGTCGGAACCTTCTCATCTAACACGTTCGTAATGTTAGCAAGTTCATCGTGGCACACAAGGGCAGGTCTCGCAGACGATCGTTCACAATTTGTGCAAGACACCGGAAGATGCACTGTCAATAAGGTTTCGATGCGGACTCCCCTTTAGAATGCCATGTTCGCCGTGGTCCCTGCAGCAGCACTGTTGCAAAAGAGGCGCGGTCGCATACCATGAAGTTGCAGGCCCGCTCAGCGCTTACGTGGAACGCCGATGGCGACGGTCACGGGCGACCGCAAGGGGAGCACGCAATGGAGCTACGTGGAACACTCAAGGACTTCTCTCTCGAGGCCATCCTTGGCCTGATTCGGAACGGTCACAAGACAGGAACACTGCGTCTCGTCGTCACAACACCGCTGGGAATGCCGCGCCGGATCGACCTCTCCTTTCTGGCAGGGGAGATAGCATCCGTCCAGTGTGGCTCTCTCCATGGGCTTGACGCTTTGCGTGAAGCAGCAATATGTGTGGATGGCTCATTCGAGTTCAGCGTCGACAGCGCACTCTCCCCTCAGGACGACAATGTCCCGGTTCCCATGGATGTAGCACTGGCGACCATCGATGAGGCACAAAATGCAATGAAATTCCTCGGCGCGGCCCTTCCTGCGACCGGCGTGGCATTCAGTCACGGCGTCCCTTCCGATGACCCCGTCCACATCAGCGTCGAGGAGTTTCGTCTGCTGACCATCACGCGTGACGGCATGACCCTGAACGATCTCATCACAGCGAACACTGCTGCTACCGTGGATTCGATGCGCATCGTCCGGCAGCTTATGGAACGAGGGCTCCTCGTCGCCGGTCCCACGGGGTGACATCGAGCGTAAACAGCGCCACAGGCTCGTCCTGGGCCTCTCTGTCGATGGGTGCCTCATAAGACATGCGGGTACCCGAAATCCAGAACACAGGAGGCACAGATGACCGTCCAGGAACAAGCAGGAACGATCCGTATCACGTTCGTCAGCAAGAAGGGCGAGACCATCGCCTACGTCAACCCGCTTGCCACAGACGCCGTCGCATATGCGTGCGCCGGACAGCTTATGACTCTGCTCACTGAGCAGACGGCCGCCATCGTACGCAACAGGCGGTCCGCGTTCGTGGAGTAAGGAGGTAACCCATGGCTGATTCTCAGACCACAGTCCTTCGTCTCGTGTTTGGCACCGACACACCTGGCAAGACCTATGCAATGGAGTTCAACGGCCCCAAGCCGGACCTCACGGACGCTCTGATCCGTCCAGTGATGCAGCAGTTCATCGACGGCCAGCTGGTCAGTGGAACGAACGGTATGCTCACGAGCATCGAGAGCGCCGGCATCATCACCCGTCAGGTGACGGAAGTCATCTCGTAGCAACAGCTCATCCATCGAGGCATGACAAGAAGGGGCGCGGCCATGGCCGCGCCCCTTCTTGTCATGCCTCGATGGATGAGCTGTTGCTACGAGATGACTTCCGTCACCTGACGGGTGATGATGCCGGCGCTCTCGATGCTCGTGAGCATACCGTTCGTTCCACTGACCAGCTGGCCGTCGATGAACTGCTGCATCACTGGACGGATCAGAGCGTCCGTGAGGTCCGGCTTGGGGCCGTTGAACTCCATTGCATAGGTCTTGCCAGGTGTGTCGGTGCCAAACACGAGACGAAGGACTGTGGTCTGAGAATCAGCCATGGGTTACCTCCTTACTCCACGAACGCGGACCGCCTGTTGCGTACGATGGCGGCCGTCTGCTCAGTGAGCAGAGTCATAAGCTGTCCGGCGCACGCATATGCGACGGCGTCTGTGGCAAGCGGGTTGACGTAGGCGATGGTCTCGCCCTTCTTGCTGACGAACGTGATACGGATCGTTCCTGCTTGTTCCTGGACGGTCATCTGTGCCTCCTGTGTTCTGGATTTCGGGTACCCGCATGTCTTATGAGGCACCCATCGACAGAGAGGCCCAGGACGAGCCTGTGGCGCTGTTTACGCTCGATGTCACCCCGTGGGACCGGCGACGAGGAGCCCTCGTTCCATAAGCTGCCGGACGATGCGCATCGAATCCACGGTAGCAGCAGTGTTCGCTGTGATGAGATCGTTCAGGGTCATGCCGTCACGCGTGATGGTCAGCAGACGAAACTCCTCGACGCTGATGTGGACGGGGTCATCGGAAGGGACGCCGTGACTGAATGCCACGCCGGTCGCAGGAAGGGCCGCGCCGAGGAATTTCATTGCATTTTGTGCCTCATCGATGGTCGCCAGTGCTACATCCATGGGAACCGGGACATTGTCGTCCTGAGGGGAGAGTGCGCTGTCGACGCTGAACTCGAATGAGCCATCCACACATATTGCTGCTTCACGCAAAGCGTCAAGCCCATGGAGAGAGCCACACTGGACGGATGCTATCTCCCCTGCCAGAAAGGAGAGGTCGATCCGGCGCGGCATTCCCAGCGGTGTTGTGACGACGAGACGCAGTGTTCCTGTCTTGTGACCGTTCCGAATCAGGCCAAGGATGGCCTCGAGAGAGAAGTCCTTGAGTGTTCCACGTAGCTCCATTGCGTGCTCCCCTTGCGGTCGCCCGTGACCGTCGCCATCGGCGTTCCACGTAAGCGCTGAGCGGGCCTGCAACTTCATGGTATGCGACCGCGCCTCTTTTGCAACAGTGCTGCTGCAGGGACCACGGCGAACATGGCATTCTAAAGGGGAGTCCGCATCGAAACCTTATTGACAGTGCATCTTCCGGTGTCTTGCACAAATTGTGAACGATCGTCTGCGAGACCTGCCCTTGTGTGCCACGATGAACTTGCTAACATTACGAACGTGTTAGATGAGAAGGTTCCGACTTTCTTTCTCCAACCAACTTCCCATAATGGCGAGGGGCGTAAGCCTTTCGCCATTTTCATTTCCCTCGGCAGTGACGTCTATTCCCACCGTCTCAGATGGCATCGTTTTACTTGACACCATAACGCGCTAGACTCTCTTGAAGGGGAGTGGTACGTGACGCTTAGGAGGCGCATATGGCTCAGGACGAAGGTGAACTGATACGATTGGCTCTCGAACAGCTTCCTGACGGCGTCGTCGTGGCCGATGCTCATGACCATGTGGTTACGCTCAACGCTCAGGCGCGACTCATCAGGGGTCCGCGGCCGGATGCCAGCATTGCTTTTCCCCTGCTCTTCGCCGGATCGGTGACCGAGGATGTCGAACACGGGCTTGGCGCACTTCGGACAGGGACGGCCACGGAGTTCTCCGTTGTCGAGGGTAACCCGTCGACAGGCAGGGTCTATGAACACCGGTGCGTCCCCGTGAAAACGTCGGGAGGTACCTATGCCGGTACGACCGTTACCTCTCACGACGTGACAGACCGTCAGCTTCAGGATGCCCGTCACGAGGCGCGAGTCAGTGGGCTTCAGCAACAGGTCGCGGCTCTGCAGGATGCGCTGCAGGAGCGTTTTGTGGACGGCATGATCACACTGGTTGATGCACTGGAGGCTCGAGACCGGTATACGTGCGGGCATTCCACCCGAGTTGCCTTCATGGCGGGCAAGGTTGCCCGCAGGATCCTGGGCCATGCCGCCGACGCTGCTGAGATCCAGCTGGCCGCCCGTCTCCACGACATCGGCAAGGTAGCGGTCCCCGACCGCCTGCTGGACAAGCCATCCCGTCTGACACCCGACGAGGTGATGCTCATGGACACACATCCTCTGGTCGGTGAGAGCATCCTGCGCCCTATCGCGCAACTGCACAATGTTGCAACCATCATCCGTAATCACCACGAGCGATGGGACGGAGCAGGCTATCCAGATGGCTTGTCGGGAGAACATATTCCAGTCGGCTCTCGGATTATGGCTCTCGCCGACACATTCGATGCAATGACGTCTCAGCGTCCATATCGTAGCTCACTCTCGGTGACAGAAGCGCAGAAAGAAATTGCGGGGCACCTTGGGACGCAGTTCGATCCAACGATAGGGCTGACATTCCTCGACATGATCGGTTCTGGCGAGATTCTATCTGAGGACCAGCTCGACACTGAGACCGGATGATCCGCCGCGTAGCATCGCAGAAGCGACATCTCGCCGTGTCGCAAAGTTCCGAAAACTTCCTGCTGTTCTCGTACGATGATTACTTTGAGCCCGGAAACGTCCGATGGGGCGGTCTCCGTTTTTTCAACGATGACCTGCTGAACCCCGCGGGTAGTTTCCCACTCCACTTTCATGATGAGATCGAGGTCGTCACCATCGTCGTGGCAGGGGAAATACGACAGCGGCAAGGGATTCAACCTCCGGTACGCCTTCGTCCAGGAGATGTCCAAGTCCTGTCTTCCGGCACGGGCGTCCGTCACGAGGAGATGAACGAGTGCCCGGGAAAGGCCCATCTATACCAGGTGGGGATTTTTCCGCGGGTGCCGGGACTGATGCCCTCTCATGTTGAGGCTGCATTTGGAGCGCTTCCTCCTCCTAACGAGCTGGTCGCAGTTGCCTCCGGGCAGAACAAGGCAGGGGCGATTCCGATGAACGCAGATGCGACCGTTTTC